>NZ_BAAGIQ010000030.1:0-24052 GCF_054658175.1 Alkalibacterium sp. s-m-28 | reverse complement strand
TGACAGAGATATCAATGCCAGCAAAAACCTCTTGGCATTGGCCAAGTAAAAGAAAATCAATGAGGCAGGGACTGCCTTTTGAGCCTACCCCTATCCGATTCCTCTGTCTGTATGAAGTCTGTGCAGATAAGAATGGAGTTCGTAGGAAGCCCCCACTTCAAAATCCAAAGGATTTAAGTGGTGGGTAGTTCACTCAACAGAATAAATAATGCGGTTGATTAGACAGGTGGAATGATTAGTGATATTGGTGCGGGTGCAACTATCTAACTTGACAGAGGGATGAATCATATTTTATATGAAGCGACTCATGAAGGATAAAACATCCTTTGTGATCGTTCACTAGCTTTTCACGATTAGAAATGCCGAATCGACCTTCGAGGCCAATGATGGTCGCATTGTGGAACAGGGAAATCATGATGAACTCATGGAAGAAGGCGGCATGTATTCTGAGGTGTATTATTCTCAGTTTGAAAACTATGCCTGATCTTAAGTCAATTACATTAAAAGGAAAGCCATTCTGACTAATGGTGTTCCTTTTTGTTTTATTAAATTTGATCACATCGATGAATAAGCTGATTCTGTTGCTTATCAGAACTTTTAGGATGAGTGACTGTTTCATAAGTACGGAATAGGAGGCATACGCCCTCTTACCAGGACTACAATCACTACGTAAAAAGCACTAGTAGATTCTCACCACATGAAGAGACTCAACGCTAGCCAGGAGACAGAAAAAAGCCTCAGTCATTTTCCTAAATCCATACACTAGGCACAGAATCGGAAAAGAATGAGGCATCTGTTAGAATAATTGCTATAAAGCATAATCATAAAAGAAGGAGCGTCGACAAGCTGATGACCAGCGGCATGGTCACGATCGAGAAGAAACTGGCCAGAATGATGATGCGCGCACCGTATTCGTAATCCCCACCGTATAACTGCGAAAAAAGTGCAGTGTTCACGGCAGTCGGTGTACAGTTCGCTATGGCAAGTACCAGCAGGACGGAAGGATCACTGATCGGTAAGAGCCAGATCAACAGAAGTGCGACGGCTGGAGCAATTAGTAAACGGATGAACACGATCCAGTAATTGGATTTAACAAGGAAGATTTCCTTGAACTGACTTCTGGCTAGGTACCCTCCAAGCAGTATTATTCCCAGAGGAGAACTCAGGCCACCAATCGTATCCAGACTGTTATATAAAACGTCAGGCAGCGGAATACGAGAGATGTACAGTCCGAAACCTACAAAGGCACCGATACTAGCAGGATTGGTAAATATAGATTTTATAGTTATCGGCTGATTGCCTTCTGACAGCATCCATATTCCATATGTAAACTGGAAAATTGCTGAAACAACTATATACATGGATAAGTAAAAGATGCCTTCGTATCCAAGTATCGGTAGAATAATGGGGATGCCCATAAATGCAGTATTCGAAAACACGATGGCATACCGGTCTATCTTCGACCGGTTTCTCAATACCGTATGGGCTATGAAAATACGTGAGAGTGTAATGGCAAGGGATCCAATCAGGGAAGTGAAGAGGAGTTGCAGCTGACTGCTGTCGTAGTCCTGCTGAAACGAGAGCATCAGAACGATCGGAATGACAAACTTCGTCACGATATTGGCCAACTGCTGACTGCCGTCCATATTGAGAAAATTGATTTTTACAAGGATGAATCCAAACATCATAATGAAAAACATCTGAAGCAGCTGATCGAAAATTACTAATGAAATGTCCATAGGGTTCGCCTTCAATCTATTATGTAGTAAACTGTTTAATGAAGATTCTTTATCATAATACTATACGCTTATTAAAACGTAAAAGCAAAGGGACATAGATCCTAACTTTAAAAGAAAGAAGGAACAGAATATGTTTAATGGAATTCATCATGTCGCGATCATTGCAAGTGATTATGACCGGTCTAAAGCTTTTTATACACAAACGCTCGGGCTGACTATCATCAGAGAAGTGTATAGAGAGGAAAGAGAGTCATATAAGCTGGACCTGGAAGCTGGAAATGCTCAAATTGAACTCTTTTCATTCCCAGATCCTCCAGCCAGAGTTAATGGACCTGAAGCTGTAGGATTGAGACACTTATGCTTCGAAGTGGATGATGTAGTAGAAGCAAAACGACAGCTGGAAGGCAAGGGAATCGAAGTTGAAGAGGTAAGAACGGATCCCTATACGGGCAGATTATTCACTTTCTTCAAGGATCCGGATGGGCTCCCATTGGAACTATATGAGAGAAGCTGAACGCAAAAAAGAACCCCTGTTTCCGCAGGGGCTCTTTTGCATAGAAAGGAGATGATTTATGAAAAAGAAAACTAGTAGTACTGCTACTAACTATGTTTCTAAGCAAATGATAACGCATACACAATAGATAGTCAAGTGTTTTTCAGATGTTCAAAAAAATAATTATAACGCTTTCAAAAAAGTGAGGATATAAACTTTCTCTCATCCATGTTTGCTTGACGGCCTGATGAAAGTAAGGCAAAATATAAACATACTAATTTAGGAGGAATTACCTATGAGAAAAAGAATGCTGCACACTTGCGTAAGAGTAAAGGATCTGGACAAGTCATTGGATTTTTATAAAGATGTTCTGGGAATGAAAGAAGTTCGCCGTCTAGATTATCCCGACTACAAGTTCACCCTGGTTTATCTGGCATTACCTGGAGATGAAGTGGAGCTGGAGCTGACATATAATTATGATCAGGAAGAACCGTATGATCTAGGAAATGGATACGGGCATATTGCAATAGGCGTAGAGAACCTTAAAGATACTCATGAAGAGTTTAGTCAGTCTGGGCAGGATGTTACAGAGTTGACTGAATTATCTGACGGTGCAGCATCTTACTTCTTTATTAAGGATCCTGATGGATATAAGATCGAGATCATTCAGTTGAAAGATTAAGTTGTTTTAAGTATCGGGTCTAGGATCCGATACTACATATGAGGGGAGAAATAAAATGGGGGATGCAAACTGCGACACAGGGGCATTTCATTATGCATCACGAAGAGAGCTAGCGGTTGGTAAAAATGGAATGGTTGCTACATCACATCCGCTAGCTGCACAAGTCGGGCTCGACATACTGAAGAGAGGTGGAAATGCCATCGATGCCGCCATAGCAACTGCTGCGACACTTACTGTTGTGGAGCCAGGATCGAACGGCATCGGAGGAGACAGTTTCAGCATATTATGGAAAGATGGAGAACTGCATGGGCTGAATTCCAGTGGGCCATCTCCTGAAGGGTTGGATCCGGATCCATACCTGACGAAAGAAAAGGACTTTCCAACGTTTGGCATCAATGCGGTCACTGTTCCTGGGGTTCCTGCCGGATGGGCTGCTTTAAGTAAAAAACACGGGAAACTTCCATTGAAAGAGGTACTGGAGCCAGCTGCGAAAATTGCTGAAGAGGGGTACGTCATTACGAATACTGTTTCACAGGCCTTTCAACGTACTTTCAAACGCTTTTCTAAAGAGAAAGATAATTACCCGGAACTCGAGTCCTGGTTCAAGGTCTTTGCACCAGAAGGTACAGCGAAACAGGCGTTGGATATTATTAAACTTCCTGGGCATGCCAGAGGTCTTCGACTGATCGGTGAGACAGAAGCGGATGCTTTCTATAATGGCAAGATTGCGGAAGCCACTGATGCATTTTCCAGAAGACATGGAGGAAGCTTGAGACTGGATGATCTTAAATCCTTCCAGCCGGAATGGGTCGATCCTGTTTCTGTAGATTATAAAGGCTACCAAGTCTGGGAGATGCCGCCAAATGGACAGGGAATCGTAGCATTAATGGCGCTTAACTCTCTTAAACATCTGGAACTGGCTGGAAAAGATGACGCTGAGACGCTACATAAGCAGATCGAAGCAATCAAACTGGCTTTTGCTGACGGGAATTTGACTATTGCCGATCCTGAGAGGATGACGGTAAGTGCGGAAGAGCTGCTTTCTGAAAGATATGCAAAGGAAAGAGCAGATCTGATCGGTCATGATGCGATAGATGCTGTACCAGGTATCAGTGATTCATCAGGAACCGTCTATCTTGCTGCAGCAGACGCTGACGGCAATATGATTTCATACATTCAAAGTAATTACATGGGCTTCGGTTCAGGGGCAGTCATTCCGGAATTTGGCATCAGTCTGAATAACCGGGCCGTTGGGTTCACAAACGAAAAAGGACATGTGAATACCCTTACACCGGCTAAGCGGCCTTTCAATACCATCATTCCCGCTTTCCTTACAAAAGAAGGGCAGCCGATGGGGCCTTTTGGCGTGATGGGTGGACACATGCAGCCACAAGGTCATCTTCAAGTGATCCAGTCCATGATTGATTTCGGGCTAAACCCTCAGGATGCTCTAGACAAACCAAGATGGCAGTGGGTCAAAGGGCGGAAAGTACTCGTTGAACCTGAAATACCATTTTCTGTACTGACAGATCTGAAACGCCGGGGACACGACATAGAAGTGACTCTTGAAAAAGGTCAGTTCGGAAGGGGTCAGATTATTTTAAGAAACAAAAATGGTGTGCTGATCGGAGGGACAGAACCAAGAACAGACGGGACGGTTGCTGTCTGGTAAGAAGATAAAATAGACTATTAGCGAAGGTGGAGAGGTATAATGGCAATACTGGCTTTTGATATTGGAGGAACATCAGTTAAGTATGGAATCTGGTCTGATGAATCTTTGTCAGATAAAGGGAAGTTTAAAACACCGCAGACCTGGGCAGAGATGAAAGCTCAACTTTCTCGTGTGAAAGAAGAGGCTGATTCGACTTACAGTCTTGAAGGAGTCGCATTTTCGGCTCCCGGAGCGGTCAATCAGATCGACAGGCAGATAGAAGGAGTCAGTGCAGTCAGATACCTCCACTTCTTCCCTATATATGATGAACTCGAAGAGATGTTTAGACTGCCTGTGTCATTTGAGAATGATGCAAACAGCGCAGGTCTGGCTGAAGTATGGAAAGGGGCTGCGAAAGATAACGACAATGTTCTTTTCGTGGTGATTGGAACGGGAATCGGTGGGGCAGTTATCGTCAATAAAAAAGTCCATCATGGACCGCATTTATTCGGTGGAGAGTTCGGCTTCATGCTCCTTAATGAAACTAAGACATTCAGTCAGATTGGTACAGCGGTGGCCATGTCCCGTCGTTATGCAGAGCGGATGGGGATGAGTTACGATGATATAGATGGACAGGCGGTGTTTGAACTTGCCAATCAGGGGGATGTCATAGCTAAAGAAGAAGCAGACACCTTCTTTATGTATCTGACTATGGGACTTTACAACCTTGCTTATGCGTTTGATCCTGAGAAGATAGTAATCGGGGGAGGCGTATCCAGTATGGACGGGATCCTTGAGCGCATCGAAGTTGAGTTTGACTCTCTATTTGCACGTCTGCAGCACACCCCTTTTCGTCCAGTGATTGAAACGTGTGAGTTCAAAAATGATGCTAACCTGATTGGAGCCGTCTATAACTTTATGCAGGAAAATAAATAGACAGGGCACCTTCTAGGAGGAAAATAATGAAAATCAACAAAAATGATACGTTGCTGTTCATCGGTGACAGCATAACAGATGTAGGCCGTGACCGTATGGACGGCAAAGATTTAGGTAAGGGATTCCCATTGATGGTCGCTTCGCATCTTCAGTCACGCTATCCGGCGAAGAGGCTGACAGTTTTGAATCGGGGTATTGGCGGAGACAGTCTGAAAGATCTTAAAAGGCGATGGGAAGATGATTGCCTGATTATTAATCCTGACATCGTCACATTACTTATAGGTGTAAATGACACATGGCGTAATCAGAATGACGGAGTAGAACTGACAGATGAAGAACTGGATGAGTTTGAATCAGACTACCGCTTTCTTCTGAAATCGCTTCACCAGAGAACGGATGCTCGAGTCATTTTAATGGAGCCTTTTGTCCTGCCTTATCCGAAAGATAGAGTGGGCTGGAGGAATGACCTGGATAAACGAATTCAGATCGTCAGGAAGATGGCCAGAGATTATCAGACTGAACTCATTCCGCTGGATGGACTTTTAAATGCGGCTGGAATAAGGGACGGGTTCAGCTATTACACAGGAGATGACGGTGTCCATCCGACTGTAGCCGGTCACGGACTGATAGCGAGCAGCTGGCTGAAAGCAGTAAATGAATAAAGGCTTGCGTAACATGCCGAAATATGATAAAGTACTTGTTATGCGATGAGTCGAGGACTCCATAGTATATGGAGACTCTGCACGGTACAGATGCTTAGGCATCACAACAGGAAGTTGGTATCGGAGGAAGAATTGATGTGAACTTTTCTTTCTCGCTTATAATATGAAAATAATATAAGTTGCCAAAAAAGCACGGGCCCTTGGTCCGTGCTTTTTTGTATCATGCAACTAAAAAGAAAGTTAGCTATGTACTCTTTCAAACGGTTAATTGAGTTAGTTTAATAAATATATTAATGGTTGAATTATTCCTAGTTGAAGGAACAAATGACACGGCTGGTGCGGATGATTCTATTTCATCAGGGGTTCTGGTATACGGTGCAATATGTGCTGTCATTCTTACAGCAGTTATATCAGTTATCTTTTTAAGAAAAAGAAATTAGATGTACGAAAACGAGGGAAGATTTGTATGAAAAAACAAGCTCCCCCCCTGTTTTTTTAAAATGTAATTATTAATTGTATGTAACGAATTATGTCATGTTCAGTTATTAAAGTGTCAAAAAGTCAAAAAGGGTAAAAAGTTTTAAAAAAACTATTGCAATTTATCGTCAAAAAGAATAATATAAGCTTGTAAGTATTATTAGTTTGTATCTTAAACAAACTAATAATTTTTTATTCGATTATGTAAGCCTTTTATCAGTTAGGGTGACAAAACAAATGGAGGTGAAGAGTCTACCAAATATAAAGGGGCATCACGCAGTCAGCTAAACGCTTAAAATACTTGGTTAAAGAAGATAATTGTCCGGAATTGTTCATTGATACTCAAATATAGATGTGAAAATTTTTTGAAGTCAAATGTAAACGGTTTATTCAAAGGAGAATTCTAATCAAATAAAAGCCTTTACGCTGAGTTGTTGCTGAGTAAGATGAGACTATATTAAAGCAAAAAAATGGAGGGTTAACAAATGATAAAAAAGAGACTTCTTCTAGGTTTAACTACATTATCAACATTGGCACTAGTAGCATGTGGGAACGGAGATACAGGTGCTGGTGGAGACGCAGGGGATACTGGAGATACAGGCAGCGAGGAGGGCGAAGTTCTTGAAACTGAAGATGGCGAAGAATATGAAGCGCCAACTACAGGGGAGCTGGAGTCCTGGATGTATGGACATTTACTGATGAAGCCGTGACAATGATTAATGATTATTATTTAGAAGAGTTTCCAGATCTTGGTTATGAAATCAACATTTCCGTTGTTCCGACTGAAGAGTTTCAAACTCAGCTCGACCCGGTATTCAATACAGACAGTGCACCGGATGTCATCTTTGCTGAGCAGGCATTTGTTAAGAAATACGTGGAATCAGGTATGCTGGTGGACTTAAGTCAGTATGACAGCTTGATGGAAGGCGTTGAGTACATCTATGATTATGTAGTTGATGTCGGTACACAAGAAGATGGAACCTTCGTCATGAACTCATGGCAGACTACACCCGGTGCGTTCTTCTACCGTCAGGACCTGGCGAGTGAGCACTTAGGCATTGAATCAGAAGATGAGATGCAGGATGCAATCGGTGACTGGGACGGATTCCTTGATACAGCCCGTGAGCTGAGAGATGCTACTGACGGATCAGTTTACATGGTTTCCGGACGTAGTGACCTGGCACACCCTTTCTATATGTCACGTGAACAGGGTTGGGTCGTTGACAATCAGCTCGTTATCGATGATCAGATATACAAACTGATGGAAACTGCTAGAACAATGGTTGAAGAAGGATTGATGATGGATGCTGAACCTCAAGGAGAAGAATACTTCGCAGGAATGAATGGTGATGAAATCCTTGGATACAGCCTGCCTACATGGGGCTTGCACTTCTGGTTAGTACCGAATGGAGATCAGACAGCAGGAAACTGGCGCATGGTTAATGGACCTGAAGCATACTTCCGTGGAGGAACATGGATCGGTATCACTCAGACTTCAGACATGCAGGACGAAGCTGCGCACATGATTGAATATTTGACAACTAGCGAAAACTTCATGAGAGACTGGGCAGAAGATACGGGAGACGTAGTTTCACACCAAGGCGTTGTCGACGAAGTCCGTGGCGACTTTGAAATGGAATTCCTGGGTGGGCAGAACCATTACGATGTTTTTGCAGATGGCATTGAAACAATTGATGGATCAATCATTACTGCATATGACCATACAATCAGTGGTGCGTTCGATGACCTGGCTCTAACTCCGTACTCTAAAGGTGAGATGGAGCTGGAAGAAGCACTTGATGCATTCAGAATGGAAGTTCAAAGTCTGTTCCCTGACATTCAGGTAGACTAATTTAAAGTCTAATGTAGCACAATGAAAGTGCAGTCGATCACTTTATCCAAGTGCTCTCTGCACTTTCTCCGCTACATGGAAAGGAGACTCTATATGGCTACAACTACAACAACTGTGACCGGAAAACAGAAGAGACTTGCCAAACGTAAAAATCATGACAAATGGGGTTACGTCTTCATGGCACCGTTTTTCCTGTTCTTCCTGGCCTTTAACTTTTACCCTATGTTCTACACCATTTATCTGTCATTTACAGACCTGGCCGGATGGGCAACGGAAGCAAATATTGTTGGATTCCGTAATTTCCAGAACATCTATAACAATATGTTGTTCAGAAGAGCAGTTTCCAATACTTTCATCTTATGGGTAGTCAACTTTGTCCCTCAGATCGTACTGGCCTTCTTACTAGCATACTGGTTTACCAGCAGACGTCTGAATCTGAAAGGAATCGGCTTCTTCAAGAGCCTGTTCTACCTGCCGAACATTATTACTGCTGCATCTGTAGCAGTCATCTTCAGATCATTATTCAGTTTTCCGCGTGGACCGATTAATCAGTTCTTGCTGTCCGGCGGTCTGGTAGATAGTCCAGTAGACTTCTTCAGAAGTGTTGTCATGACACGATTGATCGTCTCGTTCATTCAGTTCTGGATGTGGTATGGACAGACTACCATTGTTCTTCAGGCGGGAATTTTAGGAATCGACGAGAACTTATTCGACGCTGCCCGAGTAGATGGTGCCACAGACTGGCAGTCCTTTACTAAGATTACAATGCCGCTGATGAAACCGATCACTCTGTACGTTCTGATTACTTCACTTATCGGTGGTCTGCAGATGTTCGATATTCCTTATCTACTGACTGGAGGAGGACCTCAGCAGTCTGTAGAGACAATGATCACATTTATCTATAAACAGGCATTCCAAGGTGGACGAAACTTGAATGTTGCAGCGACAGCATCTGTTGTGCTGCTGCTGATGACTACAGCTTTCAGTTTGCTTGTCTTTAACAGTTTCCGTACACGTTCTTCAAAGCAAGTAAGAAAAGGGGTGAAATAAGGTATGTATGATACTAGTAATGCAAAAAAACTGAAAGCACAGCGTACATTGCTATATGTCTTCTTTGGAATATTGACACTATTGAGCATACTGCCTTTCTGGATCGTTATTGTCAACGCAACGAGAACGGCTCCTCAAATTCAGCAGGGTCTGTCATTAATTCCTCGAGGAAATGCATGGAACAACTGGACATTTCTTAGAGGCAGAGGATTCAACATCCTTCAAGGGTATAGAAACTCCTTCTTCATCGCTGCAAGTGCAACGACGTTAAGTCTTTACTTTTCATCTCTTACAGCTTACGCCCTGATTGTGTATGAATTCAAAGGGAAGAAGATCATGTGGGGGCTTATCCTCATGCTGATTATGATCCCATCACAGGTCAGTATTATCGGATTCTATCGTTTCATCGCCAACATTGGCTTATTGAACAACTATATTCCTTTGATTTTACCTGCGGTTGCAAGTGCACCAACGGTATTCTTCATGAAACAGTATCTTGAAACGATTTATCATCCAGCATTAGTCGACTCAGCTCGAATTGATGGGGCTAGTGAACTTAAGATTTTCCATACAATCATTCTGCCATTGATGAGACCGGCATTAGCAACGATGGCTATCTTCGGATTTATCGGATCATGGAACAACTTCTTACTACCACTGATCCTAATCAACGAACGGTCAATGTATACTCTGCCTATGCTGGTACAGCTGCTGACAACAGACGGATACAGAACAGAATTTGGTGCGATGTACATGGGGATTGCCCTTTCAATTATCCCACTTATCCTGCTATATACATTCCTCTCCCGATATATTATCGGAGGCGTCACAGCAGGTGGTGTCAAACAGTAGAAAAGCAAGGAGATCACCTTTTAGAGGGGGTCTCTTTTTCTATGCGTATAACTTATAAAAGCTTAAGATATATGCTAGAGTAGGGGTAAGTAAGAGATTATCAGTGTCGGAGGGAAGTATAAATGCCTACAATAGAGACAAAAGAGCACGATGTGAGTCCTGGAAAAGAAGAAGACGTTATAGTCAAAGCTGGAAGGTTCAGGATTTACTTCCGAAACTACTACACGATTATTTCTCTTGGCAATGACTTGTTTACAGGTATTCTCTACCTTGCTGGGAGTCTCGTCCAGACATTCACAGATCTGGATACAGTGGGAATGTATTTGTATATTTTTGCCAGTTTCTTTCTACTGATGCGGCCGATACTTAAAATCATGCATAATGTATTTTTGTATAGTGAAGAAGAATATAGACGCAAGATACTTGGAGAAGATACTGTTGAATCGGAAGATAGAGCAGAAGGAGATTCTGATAAACCGACAAAAGAAGTTGAAATAAAAAGTGACTCTTCAGATGAAGGAGAAAATAAAGGAGAAAAAGAAGAAATTGAAAAAGACTACAATGATGATTATTATGAGGACGAAAAAAAAGATGAGTAGAGGGACACCCTACTCATCTTTTTATGCGGTTTCTTCTACAGCCAGTTTACGATGTATTTCTGCCAGTTCAAGTTCTCTTACTTTGCGAGGCAGGAAGCATCGAATCTCTTCTTCGTTATACCCAATCTGCAGGCGTCGGTCATCCATAATAATTGGACGTCTAATCAGACTTGGTTCATTTTCGAATAAGTCAAGTAATTCATTTAGAGATAGATCGTCAATATCTTCAGACAGTGCCTGATAGGCCTGAGAGCGATATGAAATGAGTTCGCTGGTGCCTTCTTCTGTAAGGCTGAGTATCTGCTTAATTTCTTCTTTCGTCAACGGTTCATGAAAGATATTCTTTTCATTAAATTCTAAATTCTGTTCTTCTAACCACGCTTTAGCTTTTCGACAAGATGTACAACTTGGGGATACGTATAATGTAATCATTAGTCACTACTCCTTTATAAAAAGTCTCGCTCGTGCATTTTATGTAGAACATGTTGAAAGAATAAAATGTGAACGTTTTGTTACAATTTCAATTGTAAGGGTAAATAGAAGAAAATGCAACACTATTTGACGTTTTTTTGTCACAAGTATCGTTTTTTAAAGTTAGACACTTATGTGTCGTATTTTTGTCACAATGTAATTTTAATTTTAAATACTCTGTACCAAACAATGGTCGCATTATTTATCTTCTCAGAGTAAACTGGTTATAGTACAATAGACAGGAGGAAAACGATGAATAAAATACAATTAGGCACATCAGATTTATCGGTATCAGAAGTGGCGCTGGGCTGTATGCGAATGGATAAACTGAATGGTAAGGAAGCGGCTGGCGTCATAAATGCTGCTTTTGAATCCGGTGTCAATTTCTATGATCATGCGGATATTTACGGCGGAGGAGAGTCTGAGAAGCGATTTGCACAGGCGCTTGAACTGACATCAATCAAACGAGATGATATTATCTTACAGTCGAAGGCGGGAATTCGATCCGGCTATTATGATTTTTCTAAAGAACATTTAATCAGCTCAGTTGACGGGATCCTTAATAGACTCGATACAGACTATATAGATGTCCTGCTGCTTCACCGACCGGATGCACTTGTCGAACCTGAAGAAGTGGCTGAGGCTTTCGATACTTTACACAGTTCCGGGAAAGTGAGACAGTTCGGTGTGAGCAACCACAGTCCGTATCAGATTGAGCTGCTGAAAAGGTATGTCAAACAGGACTTGATTGCGAATCAGCTCCAATTAAGTGTCATGCATACTGGAATGATCGATGCCGGGGTTCAGGTGAACACGAAGCATAAGGGATCGATCGACCATGATCGTGCAATCCTTGATTACTGCAGGCTGAATGACATAACTGTACAGCCATGGTCCCCTGTTCACGGTCCGGACGGTGTATTCTTGAACCATCCTGATTATGGTGAGGTCAATGAAACCTTGAAATTACTCGCTGATAAATATGAAACAGATCATGAAGCACTGGCGATTGCCTGGCTGTTAAGACATCCAGCTAAAATGCAGATCATTCTGGGAACGATGAATGAAAAACGAATCAGAAATTATTCCTCTGCATCGGAAATATCTTTAAGCCGTGAAGATTGGTATACGGTGTATAAAGCAGCTGGAAATCCTCTGCCTTAGTCGAAATACCAGCAGAAATCATTGGTTTTATCTGACAATTTTTAAGGTGAGTGTTATACTGACAGTGTAAGATCAATTTGGAAGGGGTTCTTTATTATGATGGATGATATCAAAAAAGCTTTGCTGGTCGGTGTCGGATCTACGGCTATCGCACTTGAAAAAGCAGTAGAACAAGTTGACAAATTAGTCAGTCGTGGGAAATTGACCGTCGCTGAAGGTAAGAAGTTGACAGAAGAATTGATTCAGAGAAAAAATAAAGAGGTTTCTATGGAAGAGAAAGAAACACTCGAAGCAATATTGCTCGAAATGAATGTGGCCCAGAGAAAAGATATTGAAGATCTGGAAGCCAAGGTTGAAGAACTTGAACGCAAACTGACAGATAAATCAACAGAAGTATAATGATAAGGTGTTGATCATATCCTGGTCAGCACCTTTTCTACCTTATGAAAGGAGGCCAACTTTTGAAAAGTAACCGTGAACGACTGACAGAAATTGCCAGTGTACTGGCATCATACGGCTTCGGTCATATTTACCGGACACGAGTAAGAACCAAGCATAAAGAACAGGATGCAGCAAACTTGAGGCTGGCATTTGAAGAGCTGGGACCAAGTTTTATCAAGATCGGTCAGATTATATCTACGAGGCAGGATCTGCTTCCACCAGAATACATTAAGGAAATGTCTAAACTGAGAGATGATGCGCCTCCTTTTCCGTATAAAGACATCAGGCGAATTTTTAAAGAAGATTTTAAAGAGGAACTTGAAGATGTATTTGAGTGGGTTGAGCAGACGCCACTTGCCAGTGCCTCCGTTGCTCAAGTACACAGAGCCCAACTGCTGACCGGGGAACAAGTCGTGATTAAAGTTCAGCGTCCGGAAATTGAAGAAAATTTGCTTCGCGATATTCAGTTGTTTTCTCGCATCGTATCCATGGCACCTGAAACAGTCAAGGAAATGCTAGTGGATGCCAAGGCGGCGTTTAAAGAAATTGAAGAAACGACCAAACGGGAGCTGGACTTCAGAAATGAAGGACAGGCCCTCATCAAGTTCCGCAGATTGAACAAAGAACTGGATGCAGTTACCGCACCCAAACCGGTTCTGACTTACACCTCTAAGCGCGTATTAGTTGAAGAATATATCAAAGGAATAAGAGGTCTGAACCAGGAAGAAATCCGGGAAGAAGGGTATGAAAAGAAGGATATTGCAGAAAAACTAGTCTATTCATTTCTGTCACAGATCTTTAAGGATGGTTTTTTTCACGGTGACCCGCATCCAGGTAACATGGTAATCAAGGAAAAGAAAATCGTGTTCATTGATTTTGGAATCGTCGGGGAACTTTCCGATAGCGTGAAAGATGATCTCATCAGCATTATGAGAGCAATTGTCTTCGAAGACTTGGATCAGCTTATGAATCTGCTTCTCCAGATGGCTATCACTAAAGATAAGGTCAACCGGTTTGATTTCAGTGAAGATCTTCATGATTTTTACCAGTCCTATATTACCAGAAGTTTTGGGCAAATTGATCTAAGCACATTTTTCTCAGACGTGCTGCACGTGACGCATAAATATAAAATGGTTATGCCTAATGACTTTATTTTACTGGCAAAGTCTCTGACTATTCTTGAAGGCGTAGTCTCTGACTTGCACCCAGATATTAATATTATGGAAATTGCTTCAACCTACATCAAGGCCAGCAATGACATCAGTCTGATTGACAAACTGTCGAAGGAAAAACTTAAAATTGGTGTCTATCAACTGGCTATGGATTCATTCAAGCTACCTTCTACATTCAAGCGAGTACTGGATACTGTCAACAATGGCAGATTGATGGTCCATATCGATCTGGTTCATTTCGAGGATAAGTGGATAGAAGTTAACAAGATGGTCAATCGTCTGGTCTTTGCTTTAATCATTGCTGCTCTGATTATTGCTTCTTCCGTGATATTTGTCCTTTCGGAAGGCGCAGGCGTATCCTTCTTTGCGATTGCGATTTTTATAGGTGCCGGAGTTATGGGGATGTGGCTGCTCATATCCATCATTCGATCAGGAACATTGTAGCTGAAGCCAGGGGAGGGAATCTGAATGTCCATCACACATCGTACAGTAAAAATGGTTCTGGCTACGCTGCTAGCGATCTATACAGCAGATTTTCTTCAACTTGATCATACACTGGCTGCAGGGATCATAGCAATTCTGAGTCTTCTTGATACTAAAAGGGCGTCTTTTATTACTGCCTTCAAGAGGGTCGCTTCAACTGTGACCGCGTTTTTGATAGCTTCAGTCGTATTCTACCTGGCCGGGTTTTCCGTTACAGCTTTTGGACTCTATCTAATTATATATATACCTTTAGCATACCGTTTTGATCTACAATCGGGAATTGCCCCATGCTCAGTTCTGGTCACTCATTTTATTGGAGCTGGAAGCATCGCCTGGAGCTGGCAGCTTAATGGCTTTCTACTCATGACAATCGGCGCAACCAGTGCCTTGCTGCTAAATTTATGGATGCCATCTCATAAAAGTGAACTGGCTGAAAGCAAGCGTCAGGTTGATGAGGGCATCAGACTGATACTGAAGGGGATTTCTGATCGTTTATCAGGAAAGGATCTGACAGTCAAACTTACCGACCAGGTTAGGGAAGCTGAGGATCTGATCAGTGAAGCAAAAGCTCAGGCATTAAAGGACTACGATAATCAACTGTTTCATAAGAATGATTATAGTTTGAAATATGTTCAGATGCGCGGGCAGCAGCTGTCATCGATTAGAAAGATGCTGCATTCACTCCAGAACAGCGGATTGGGATCTGAGGAGGCAAGGATACTGGCTGAATTGTTCAATAGTACGTCAGAACAGCTGAACGAAAAGAACACAGGGCAGAGTCTGCTGGAAAACATTACTGATCTTTACAGAACGTTCAGACAGTCAGGTCTGCCGAAAAGTAGAGCTGAATTTGAAAATCGAGCCTATCTGTTCATGCTTTTAAATAATATTGAGGAGTTTATTGAAATTAAGCGATCATTCTTCGTCAGAGAAGGATCTGTTGAAGAAGAAAATGAAAAGTGACACATGTCGTTCTCCTGTCAGTCAGGAGGGGCATGTGTCACTTTTTTTAGTCGATTTCTCTTAGAGAAAGAGGTTTATCTAGTATTTCTTTATATATAATTGCCTGTTTCAGCTGGCGCTTGTCAAAATCAGTAGCTGAACGTGGGCGTTTTTTTCGATTTTTCGAAGAACTTAATGAGACGACATCTTTGATAATCGGCTCACTGTTCTTTCTCCGATCGTAGCGTTCGCGATCCGGACGTCGTTCTCTTTGGACACGACCCGATCGGCTGTTCTGTCGCTTCTCGTTCGGAGAGTTTCGTTTTGAAGCTTCTATTTTATCGCTGCTTTCTCTGGCTTCAGGATTCTGAGCGGTTTTTTTAGCAGTTTTTGAAAACAGAGAAGCTAAACCAGAAACAATCACAAAAAATATAAAAAGCTGAACGATCCATACGATTAAGAATTCCATTTATATCACTCTTCTTCTTCAGTTGACTGGTCAGAAATGGCTGATCTCATATCTGTATCGGCATTGATGTTTTTCATTTTATAGTAATCCATGACACCTAAGTTGCCGCTTCTTAGTGCTTCAGCCATGGCCAATGGTACTTCAGCTTCAGATTCAACCACTTTGGCACGCATTTTCTGAGTTTCAGCACGCATTTCCTGTTCCTGAGCGATCGCCATTGAGCGACGTTCTTCAGCTTTAGCCTGAGCAATGTTCTTATCGGCTTCAGCTTGTTCAGTCTGAAGTTTAGCTCCGATATTACGTCCGACATCAACGTCGGCAATGTCTATGGACAGGATTTCAAAAGCTGTACCAGAGTCCAGGCCTTTGCTTAATACAGTTTTAGAGATCATATCCGGATTTTCCAGTACATCAGAGTGTTTGTCAGCAGAACCGACGGTAGTTACGACCCCTTCACCTACACGGGCAATAATCGTATCTTCTCCAGCACCACCGACTAGTCGTTCGATGTTAGCTCGAACAGTTACTTTAGCTTTTGCAACGATTTCGATTCCGTCTTTAGCAACGGCTGAGATATCGGGTGTAACAATAACTTTAGGGTTAACAGATACTTGGACAGCTTCGAATACATTACGTCCGGCCAAGTCGATTGCCGCTGCTTTCTCAAACTCCAGCTCGATTTCAGCTCTGTGAGAGGCGATCAAAGCGTCGATGACGCCATTCACGCTTCCTCCTGCTAGAAAGTGGGCTTCCAGTTCATTCGTGCTTAGGGACAGCCCGGCTTTAGTTGCCTTAATCAGAGGACGGATGATTGCATGTGGACTGACCTGACGCAGACGCATACCTACTAATGTGCCAATCCCCACTTTTACTCCTGAGAAATAAGCGGTCACCCAAAGTCCCACGGGTACGAAACGAAGGAAGATACTGATGAAAATCAGTATGATGACGGCGGTTATAATGATACCTACAAATCCATTACCTAATACATCCATATATATTCTCCTATTCTATTTTTTTCTGACAGTAATTTTTGTGCCTTTTACTTTTTCTACAATGACTTTGGTGCCTTTGGAAATATACCCATCCACACTTAATACGTCATATGAATGTGGGTCGTCCTGAAACGTCACTTTTCCTGATGGTCGAAGAGGAGTTTGTGCTTCTCCTTCAAGCCTTTCAGTAATAGATTGTTTGTCTGCATCTGAATCGTTATCAGCAGATCGTTCAGCTACGTTTGTCTGCAGGATCAATTTGTTTACATTGGTCAGTGAGTATCCGTTCTTTATCAGATAGAAGACCACACCTGATGTGATAACGACTGAAAGACTGAGATCCCGGACTGTTTGTCCAATATCACCAATCGTGAGATAAAGTCCTGATATGAGCAGTATAATACCAACTATACCTGCTAATCCAAATTCCGGTACGAATATTTCAAAAACGATCAGAAGTAAACCGGCAGTGAACAATATTACGGGTAACCAGGTTTCAATACCGATGAACCAGAAATAGACAGCTAAACTGACTAGAGTCAATCCCATCCCACTTTTAATAAAAGGGGTGAGGATAGCTAATGTAACACCAATGAAGCCAAGTCCTAAAAGAATTCCTTCCATAATGAATTGCCTCCTTCCTTAGTGAATCGAGGTTACCTGTTTGCAAGTTCATCATACCATTTTAACATTCTTATGTCATCGGTCGGAGGGCGTATCTGACTAATTATATATAATCCAAAATGAGAAAAAGTATAAGAGGAAAAACTTGGCAATGCGACTATACTAGGTTACAATGGTACTAAAGATAGTCTGCATTAAAATGATTAAAGAAAAGTTAGAGACAAGTAGACTAGTATAACGAAAAAGGGGGATGTCTTATGGGGGAACAAGGAAATAGAGCTGAAGCACATAAAGAACTGACGGATACTTTTTATCTCTTTAACGAGGGTACACTTTTTGACAGCTATCTGACGATGGGCTGTAGTGCCCAGGCTGAAGGCTTCCGCTTCAATGTATGGGCTCCGAATGCTCAAAACGTTTATCTTGTTGGAGATTTCAATGACTGGGCAGAACTGGATGAGATGGAAAAAATAGGAGAAACGGGCGTTTTCTCTCTTGATATGCCAAAAGCACAAGAAGGACATCATTACAAGTACAAAATTGTTCAGGCTGACGGCACGACGGTCTACAAAATCGACCCGTATGCCCTGGCTTTTGAAGTTAGACCCAAAGATGCTTCTGTGGTAAAAGGACTTCCGGACAGACAGTGGAAAGACGGATTATGGCTTGCTAATCGTAGACGTCGAGAGATTTACAGTCGACCTCTTAACATATACGAAGTACATCTGAGTTCATGGAAACATCATGAAGATGGATCGTGGTATACGATAAGAGAACTTCAGGATGAACTCATTCCATACGTTAAGGAAATGGGTTATACACATATAGAATTTATGCCATTAATGGAACATCCTCTTGATGCAAGCTGGGGTTATCAGGCTACTGGCTTTTTTGGTCTCTCTTCGAAATTCGGAACGATGGAAGAGTTTCAGGATTTCGTTGAAGCAGCTCATCAGGCAAACCTCGGTGTGCTGATGGACTGGGTACCTGGACACTTTAACCGCAATGCTTATGGCATGGCCTATTATGACGGCACACCTCAATTTGAGTATGCTGATCAGAATCGTGCAGACAATAACAGATGGGGGACGCTTAATTTTGATATCGGAAAAAGTCAGGTCAGAAGCTTTCTCATTTCCAATGCGCTTTTCTGGATCGAACAGTTCCATCTGGATGGGCTGAGAGTGGATGCAGTCAGCAATATGCTTTATCTGGACTATGACTTGGGTGATTGGATACCTAACGATGAAGGGACCAATGTAAACAAAGAAGGTGTCGAATTCCTTCAACTCCTCAACAAAAAAGTCTTTGAACGTCATCCGGATGTGCTGATGATGGCTGAAGAAAGTACAGCCTGGAACAAAGTTACTCATCCGGTTCACGAAGGCGGACTGGGGTTTAACTATAAATGGAATATGGGGTGGATGAATGACACCCTCAAGTTCTTTGAAATGGATCCAATACACAGAAAAGACCACTTTAATCTGATTACATTCTCTTTTATGTACACCTTTAATGAAAACTTCATCCTTCCTTTTTCTCACGACGAAGTGGTACACGGGAAAAAATCTATGATGCATAAGATGCACGGAGACCGTTACAATCAGTTTGCCGGGTTGAGAACGATCGAGACATATCGCATAGTTCATCCGGGTAAAAAGCTGCAGTTCATGGGAGCGGAGTTCGGACAGTTCCTCGAGTGGAGGTTTGATCAGGGATTGGAATGGGACAGCCTGAATGATGATATGAATGCCCGCCATTTAGAGTTCACCAGACAACTGAACGCGTTCTATCAGGAACACCGGGCATTGTGGGAACTTGATCATTCTTCTGAAGGCATCCAGATACTTGATGCCGATAATAAAGCGGAATCTGTGCTTTATTTCATCCGGCAAGGTAAAAATCCAAGAGACTTTCTTATTATCATGTGTAATTTTGTTCCAGTGGAAAGACAGAATGTCCGTATAGGGGTTCCTTATAAAGGACAATATGAAGAAGTATGGAATACAGAATGGGCAGACTTAGGCGGCACATGGACAGAGCCTCAAGGGGTCAAGCGTACACTGGAGGCTGAAGTGCATGGACAACCACACGCACTGGAAGTTATCCTCCCTGCATTAAGTATTGTCGTTTTCAAACCTAAGAGAGTATATGGGGTAAATAAAATAACTAAATAAGTACACAATTAGATTACCTTAAGGAGGGAAGGAAGGTCTTCTGACACTTCCGAACAATATGAAAACTGAAACAGTTGCAATGATCTTAGCTGGTGGACAGGGATCGCGCCTAGGTAAACTGACCAAGCAGATCGCCAAGCCCGCTGTACCTTTCGGCGGAAACTACCGCATCATCGACTTTGCCTTATCAAACTGTGCAAACTCAGGGATCAATGATGTAGGAGTGGTGACGCAGTACCAGCCGCTTGTCCTGAATGATCACGTAGGAAATGGATCGAGCTGGGGTCTTAACAGACATAACGGAGGAGCCACCATCCTTCAGCCTTATTCAAGCGTCGATGGAGAGAAATTCTTTAAAGGAACAGCACATGCTGTCTTTCAGAATATGGACTTCATCGATCAGAAAAATCCGGATTATGTTGTTATCCTATCAGGAGACCACATCTATAAGATGGACTATGAGAAAATGCTCGATTACCACAAGCAGCAGGCTGCATCTCTTACAGTAGGGGTCATGCCTGTACCTTGGGAAGATGCCTCACGATTCGGTGTTATGGCTACAGACCGAACAGATCGAATCATCGAATTCCAGGAGAAACCGGATAATCCAAAATCAAACCTGGCATCTATGGGGATCTACATCTTCAGCTGGCCACGTCTGAAACAGTACCTTGTTGATAATCAGTCTAAAAATAGACAGATGGAAGATTTCGGGCACCACGTGATTCCGGCGTATCTTAGAAACAGTGAAGCCATCTATGCTTACTCGTTTGAAGGATACTGGAAAGATGTCGGGACACTTGAAAGCTTGTGGAGCGCCAATATGGAGTTCCTGGACCCTGAACACGACCTTAATATCAGAAATCGTGACTGGAGAGTCTACTCCAAGAGTCCGAATACGACACCACAGTTTCTGACATCCTCCGCAAAAGTCAAGGATTCCATGATCACTGACGGGTGCTATGTGGCAGGCGAAATCAATCATTCCATTCTGTCGCATAATGTTAAGGTTGGAAAAAACTCAGTTATCACTGATTCTTTTATCATGCCGAATGCAGTGATTGGAGAGAATGTCAGAATCGAAAAAGCGATTGTTGGTGAAGGCGCACATATATTTGATGATGCCGAGCTAATCGGGACTGAAGACGACATTGCCGTTGCTGGATACGGAGAAGAAATAGGAGGGTATTCCGATGAGAAATAGAATCGCACCTATACTGAATTTAGTAGAGTATGAAGATAAGCTGAAACCACTGACTAATAGAAGACCGGTTGCCTCACTGCCTTTCGCATGCCGGTACCGCTTAGTCGATTTTCCGTTTTCCAGCTTATATAATGCCGAAGCAGAATCTGCTGCTCTGTTTATATCAGGATCAGGCCACTCCTTATATGATCATATGCGTTCCGGATCGACATGGGGACTGGATTCTCTAGCCGGTGGGGGAGTATTTACACATTCTCAAGTAAAACTGAAAGCTGACCGAAGCACGGAATCAAAACACGACCGCTTCTATTATGAAGATCACTATAATTACGTCACTCGTGCCAAAGCAGACTATGTCGTTATGATGGGTTCAGCATTCCTTTCGAATATTCAGATCAAATCGCTCATTCATTTCCATGAAGATAAGGACAGCCAGGTCACAGTTGTCTATAAGAAAGTGAACAGAGACGAACTGAGCAGTGACACAGTCTATTCTGCACTTGATCTAGGCGATGAAGAAGACTGCAATATCAGTGGCGTTACAGCTATATCCGATGTTCAGGAAGAGCGCTTTAATCTGAACATGGAAACGATGATTTTAAGCAAGAAAACCTTCCTCGATTATCTGTACAGAGCGAAACAGGCTGATATGGATATAAACGTTAACAATTTTATCAAGTTCAGTCTTGAATCAGGCTGTTCTGTCTACGGCTATGAATACACGGGGTACCTTAAAGTCATTGAAGACATCAAGAGCTATTATGATGCCAATATGGACATGCTGGATGAGGACAACTTCAATTCACTGTTCTATCGTGCTGACCCAGTCAGAACACGGTCTAAGAATTCGGCACCAACTTATTATGGACAAACTGCAATGATAGAAAATGCACAGTTTGCTAATGACTGCGAAGTCTATGGTACAGTTAAGGATTCGCTGATTTTCCGTAAAGTGAAGATAGCTGAAAATGCACATATTGAAGACTCAATAATCATGCAGGATTCCTGTATTGAAGAAGGGGCCTACTTAAAACACGTCATTCTGGATAAGCATGTTTATGTGAAAAAAGGCGTCCGCCTGGAAGGGACAGCCGAGAATCCTATAGTTATCGCCAAAGACGGCGTGATTTATGCAGAAGGAGAGGTCAAGGAGGAGTGAGTAAGACAATGAAACTACTATTTGCTGCTTCAGAGTGTGCCCCTTTCTTTAAAACTGGCGGACTAGGAGACGTCATGGGCTCTCTTCCAAAGGAACTGGCGAAAGAAGGGAACGATGTCCGCGTCGTTCTTCCTTATTTCGTTCAGAAACTGGATGATGAGACTAATGAGGAACTGGAAGATATCTGCTCATTTATCGTCAAGGTAGGGTGGAGAAACCAGCATTGTGGCATCAAGCAGCTGGTCAGAGATAAGGTGACCTACTACTTTATAGATAATCTCTTTTATTTTGACAGGGAAAATCTGTATGACTATGGAGACGATAGTGAACGGTTTGCATTTTTCCAGCAGGCGGCCATTGAAATGCTCGAACAGATAGGCTTCATTCCGGATATCCTTCATGTGAATGACTGGCAGACTGCGATGATGCCTGTGCTGCTTAAAGATAAGTATAGCTGGATCAATACATTAAAAGATATAAAAACTGTCCTGACGATTCATAATATTCTGTTTCAGGGTGTCTATGATCAGTATGTACTGTCCGATCATTTTGATATTGGATATGCTGCTTTTCACGAGAGAGGACTGAAGTACGGTGACAATGTGTGCTGGCTGAAAGGCGGCATCTACTACGCAGATCTGGTGACCACAGTAAGTCCGACATATGCGAATGAAATTCAGACACCCGAGTTCGGTTACGGGCTGGATGGGGATTTGAGAAACATTCAGCACAAGCTTGTCGGAATCGTTAATGGCATCGACTATGATACCTATGATCCCCAGACAGATTCAGTCATACCAGCCACATTTTCAAAAGACAATTTGTCTGGAAAAGTAAAAAGCAAGCTTGCTCTACAGAAAAGAGTGGGTCTTCCGGAAGATAAAGAAGTTGCTTTAGTGGGAATCGTTACTCGTCTGGATGAACAGAAAGGCGTGGAGCTGATCGTCGATGCCATGGAAGAACTGATGAAGCACCGCCATATACAGATGGTGTTGGTCGGAACGGGCAAGCCGTATTTTGAGGATGCGTTCAGATACTATGCTGAAACCTACCCGGACAAGTTCAGCGCTATTATCGATTTCGACAGTGAACTGGCCCAGTGGATCTACGCAGGATCAGATCTGTTCCTGATGCCATCACTGTTTGAGCCATGCGGACTATCTCAGCTAAACTCACTTCGATACGGTACCTTGCCGATCGTCCATGAAACCGGAGGGCTGGTGGATACGATTCAGCCACATAATGAGTGGACAGATGAAGGAACAGGGTTCAGTTTCCATGATTTTGATGTCCTGACGATGTTGAGCACGATCGACCGTGCCCTGACTGTTTATTATGATAGACCTGACAGTTTTAATACATTGCAGGTCAGAGCAATGGAAACAGATAACAGCTGGAAACAATCGGCTCAAAAGTATCTGGATCAGTACCGCTATCTGATTTATTAATGGTAACTGATTTAGAACTGTATTAGAACGATCATGTTTAAGAGTCGATTTTCTGTCAATTAGAAAAATATTAACAAACGAAAATAGTATGGCTTTAATGAAGTTATACTATTTTCGTTTATTTGTACTTAGATTGTAAAATGAAGACGATGCCTGTATAGACAGGTTAGAGATTTCTTTTCAAATTTTAACGTAATTCCGAAAGAAGTCTCCCACTTCTAAGCGTATGGGTGCGAAGCACCAGTGAAAGTGGGAGATGAATTTCGGTCAAGCGATAGCTTGAAGTGGTTAATGTCATTCTCATTTGGTA
>NZ_BAAGIQ010000029.1:0-24389 GCF_054658175.1 Alkalibacterium sp. s-m-28 | reverse complement strand
CTCAGACGGGAGTTAGGGAAGAAAAAGAAACTGAACGCTATTCGGACACTCAATGATAAAGAAGCGAGAATCATGCAGGATATTAATCATAAGATTGCCAGACACATAGTACGGTTTGCGAGAGACATGAACTGTGGCACCATCCATCTGGAGAATCTTTCCGGCATTCGCCGGACCTCAAGACAAAGAGGAAAACACACAGCGATTCTGCATAACTGGACATTCGCTCAACTGACTGACTTCATTGAATATAAAGCAAGAGAAATCGGTATCGTTGTTAAAAAGGTCAATCCAGAGTATACCTCTCAGACTTGCCCGACATGTAAGGCCAGAAATAAAGTAACTGACCGAACGTATCAGTGCGGGTGCGGCTACCGGGGGCATCGGGATAGAGTGGGAGCTCTGAATATCGCCCAAACAACCTAACTCATATGGTCACAGTATGAGTGCCCATGGAGCTATAGGCTCTGCCATGGGAGGGGTGATGGCACACCCTTAAACTTAAGGCTTGAACAAAACAGAAATGGCCTGCGTTCGACAAAGCACTTAAGAATCCCACTGCTTTAGCTGTGGGAGTGTCAAATAATACTATCCTTCTTAGTCGATAAATTCGAACTCGAAACCTTGAGTCGCGAAAAATTCCACGATGGCTTCTCGTCTGGTTGTGTTCCCTGGGATGACCAGAATCAGGTCATCTGTTGTCCGGTACTCCTTTAGCAATGGGATGACACTTGAGTCTACACCGACCGGGTTGTCATAATGGTCCGGCTGATAATAGTCTTCGTCGTCCAGTCCTGATAGACGGAATTCCTGCATGGTGTCGTATTCAGAGTACTCTTCGAATGAAAAGTCGTCCATTAAAATGACATCATACTCCCCAGCTGTGAATTGTGCTGTAAATCGTTCAGCCATCTGACCATGAGGAGTAAATGAAGCATAAGCTGTTTCGTTTGCTCCTTCAGGTTCCAGCAGACGATTCAATTCCTGAGACAGTGGTTCTTCTTCATCAAAATCTACTTCAGGTGCCAGAACAGTCAGGTGAAAATAGGTGATCGGACGATTGATCCAGTCAACCAGGAGGTATCCGCTCACAAGGAGTGCAAACAGGCTAAGAATCACATGCCACTTGTAATAGCCCCAGAGGTAGCTGAATTTTTCTTTATTTGACTCTTCGGATTGAAGTATTTCTTTTACTTTAGTCTTTGCCATATGTTTATCGTCCTCTTTACTCTCTGCATTTATTGCTCTTACTATTTTAGCATAGGCAAAAAGCGTATTCAATCCGGGAAGAAAGTGTGACTATTTTTATACTATTTTTTCTCGACTGTAAAATCCAGCATTTACTGATTATTGTCTGTGTCTGGAACGAAAACGGTCATGTGGTGTTTTTTCACTTCCAGGTCAATTGGTAGCGAATCGCCCTCATCTCCATCTACATTAGTAACTATTTCCTTCTCATACCCTTCTTTCAGACTGATCGATCCTTTAGAAAATTTTCTGTAAAGAACATTCTCGTCGTCCGTGACATTTCCTGTAAAAATCTTTGGCACCAGATTGATTTTTTCAGCAATCGTATCTCCTCTCACAACGACTAGATGAAGGTACCCATCATCAACACTAGCTTCTGGTATCATGGTTGTAATCCCAGCTACCGAGTTGGTGAGTGCAACTAATACGAGAAATGAATCTTCATTTAGCTTTTCACCGTCCACATCAAACTTAAATGGGTACACTTCTTTTTCATTGATTGCCTTGACACCTTCAATAACATAAGCCAGCGGACCTAGTTTAGTCTTCTTCTCGATCGGCACTTCATGTACAGCATCCGGGATGGACCCGATAGCAACGATATCAACAAAGTACTGATCATTGATCTTCCCGACATCGATCACCCGTTTTGTCCGCTCTGTCAGCTTTTCTACCGCTTTTTTGGATTCATAGGAATATCGAGCACTCTTCCTAAATCGTTGACCGTGCCAAGAGGTATGAAGCCGAAAGGTGGACGGTAGTCTTCAGGTGCAATTCCATTGATACACTCGTTTACAGTCCCGTCTCCACCTAAAGCATAAATAGCGTCTACTTCTTCACGGCAGGCTTCTCTGGCAAAATGAGTCGCATCCCCTTCTCCTTCTGTCCATCTCAATTCTACTTCACTATATAACTTCTCCAGCTCTCTTTTGACTTCTGGACCGTATTCTTCGCCCTCTTCCTTACCGGAGGTTGGGTTGACGATCACAACTGCTTTTGTCACTAGACTCGACTCCTTTTCAACAGGCTTTTTATAATAAGTATGTGCTCCTATCAGTGTACTTGAATGTAAGAAAATAGTCGAAAAAACAGCCTTGATCGATCAGGCTCAGTAATAGGCTCTACTGTAGGCATCTAAGACAATCAAGACTGCTTATAACTTCAATTCTTTATTTACAGTTCTTTTCCATTGGTTTCGATCACTTTCTTATACCAGAAATAACTGTCTTTTTTATATCGTTTCAGTTCCTTTTCATCCAGCTCTTCTCTATCGACATAGACAAAACCATACCGCTTCTGATAGCCGTTCAACCAGCTCAGAAGGTCAGTATAGCTCCATGTGCAGTAACCAAGAACGTTGACACCGTCAGTGATGGCTTCCTGAACCGCCTTAACATGTTTTCTAAGGAAATCGATACGGTAATCATCATGGATTGATCCGTCTTCTTCTAGTTTGTCATAAGCACCCAGTCCGTTTTCAGTAATCAGAATAGGCAGGTTGTAGCGGCTTTCGATTCGTCTCAAAGCGATTCTCAAGCCCACAGGATCGATATCCCAGTCCCAGTCTGTCTGTTCGACGTAAGGATTATCTGCAGATTTAAATACGCCAGGCAGTCCACTTGCCTCGCTGCTTCCTTTTTTACCTGAAGTATTCATCTTACCGGCTGACACACCGTCAATCGGATTATGTTCGACGGTTGCGGTCTGATAATAGTTCAGTCCCATGAAGTCAGGATTCGCTGATTTAAGAAGAGCCATGTCCCCTTCTTCAATTGCAGGTGCCAACCCTTTTCTCTCCAGATACTTCCAGACAACCTTTGGGTACTCTCCGAAAACATATACATCCATCCACCAGTGAGCATTGAACGCTTCATTGTTTTCAGCTGCCAGCTGGTTCAATGGATGACTGTCGAGCGCATATGTCGGTCCATACGCAAAGCTTGGCCCGATCTGTCCGTTTATATCAAGTTCTCTGAAGCGTCTGATAACAGATGCGTTGGCAAGGTTGGCAATATGATTGGCCTGGTACATCCGTTTCTCGTCTACTACGTTAGGTGGATGCGCGGCCATGCGGTAACCTAGCATAATAAAAATGTTCTGCTCATTCAGACTGACCCAATATTTGACTTTGTTGTTGTAGCGCTGGAACAGAATGTCCGCATAACGCGTAAAGTCTTCGATGACCTGCCTGCTTTCCCAGCCGCCGTACTTATCCTGAAGTGCTTGAGGGATATCCCAGTGATACAGTGTCAGAACAGGTTCGATGCCATGAGCCAGCAGTTCATCGATCAGTTTATCGTAAAACTCAAGTCCTTTTTCATTCACTTCACCATCGCCGTCCGGTATGATCCGGCTCCACGCTAAAGAAAAACGATAAGCCTTGAGTCCCTGCTCAGCCATAAGGGCCACATCTTCTTTATATCTGTGATAATGGTCTACAGCCACATCACCAGTGGTTCCTTTAAAAGTCTTGCCAGGAATCTGCACGAACCGGTCCCATACCGACTCCCCTTTGCCGTCTTCTTTCGCTGCTCCTTCTACCTGATAGGCAGCTGAAGCTGATCCCCAGAGAAAATCATCCGGAAATGCATCCAGTGTTTGATGTTCCATTTTCTCACTCCTTGTTTAATGTGTATTCTCTTTCAGTATAACGGATTCATATAGTTTCACCACCAAGGAAACTCGGTACTTTAGTGCCGAGAGGAATTGGTGGGTTTGTGGAACTCAATTCTTTAGATTTTTTCACTATAGAAGTCCTTTCTGTTAACCTTTCACTATTAATTATGATATAATGTATTTAGTGAAAGGAGGTTTTGGGATATGGATATTACACTTACAGCTAAACAACAAATCTTTCCGGATGAAAAACAAGTTCAAACTTTTAAAGATACGATGAATACGTATACCAGAGCTTTGAATTTTGTTTCCGAATGGATTTTTAACCACAACTTTAACTTAAAGCAATTTAGTATTCACAAAGAAATCTATCATACAGTTCGTGAGACGTTTAGTCTAAAATCCCAACTTACGCAAAATGCGATTCGTGATGTTATTGCACGCTACAAGGCAGTCGAAACGCAACTCAAAAGTAAGGGTGGTCAATTAGAGCACTTGTGGTACCCATTGAATTTTAAGACGCCTCAGCTTACTTTGACTCGCGACCGTGATTATAGTTTCTTGAAAACAGGTCAAGTCTCCATCAATACAAACAATAAGCGTGAAAAAGTTGATATTACTTTTAAAAATCGTGAACATTTTCTTGAAGGACATAAATTGGGAGAAGCGAAACTAATCACCAAGAACGGCAGATGGTTCCTTTATATTTCTGCCACCAAAGAATACCCTGAGTTCCAAAAAGAAAAGGTTCAGCATGTCGTCGGCATCGACAGAGGCTTGCGCTCCTTGGCAACTACTTTCGACGAAAAAGGAAACAGTCATTTTATAAATGGAAAAGAAATATTAGCCAAGCGTCGCCACTTCAAGAAGCTTCGACAGTCATTGCAGAAAAAGAACACCAAATCCGCTAAACGAAGAATTCGAAAAATAGGTCAACGAGAGAACCGTTGGATGACCGATGTGAATCATCGATTATCGAAGGCACTCGTTGATTACTATGGACCGAACACCCTTTTCGTTTTAGAAGATTTAACCGATGTTCGATTTGCGACGGAAAAACACCACAAGGACAGTCGATATGAAGCAGTCAGTTGGGCTTTCTATCAGTTTGAGCAACACTTAGCTTACAAGTCCCGAATGAATCAATCGGAAGTCTTGAAAGTGGATGCCCACTATACGAGCCAGCGCTGTCCAAAATGCGGGACTATAGACAAGGAAAATCGCTTGAGCAGGGAACATGCTTTCTTTTGTAAAAATTGTGCCTATAAATCAAACGATGACCGAGTAGCTGCCATAAATATTCAGCAATTAGGAACAGAGTGGATATCCGGAACCAAACGTCCCTGCTATACGAAAGTCGAAATAAATTAAGGTACACATGATATATTCTGTGTATTGCCGTAGAAGTCAATCTGCGGGTAAAGGGTAGTCCTTTACGAGAAGTAACCTAAAATAGGAGCTTGGAATCAAGCGTTTTGTACTATTGCGCTTAGAGTTACAAGCCCGGTACTTTAGTGCCGGGTCATTGACTGTAAAATACCTTGCACTTTGTGAATTAATGAATTATTGAAACTCTCTCGATTTCATGGTATGCTTTTTTAGAAATAGGTTGCAGGGTAACCACGTAGAAAGGATGATGGTCATGCCCAAAGTGATGATCGTATATGCCAGTCTGACTGGTAATACTGAAGAGTGTGCGGAAATACTGGAAGAGGCTTTTCAGGAACTGGGAGCTGAAGTAGAAGTCGTAGAAAGCGTCTTTGCGGATCCTGAAGACTTTACAGATGCTGACATTGCAGTAGTTGGTACATACACCTACGGAACGGATGCAGATCTGCCGGATGAAATTGTGGACTTTTATGAAGAACTAGAAGAAGTCGATTTAACTGGTAAAATTTTTGGATCATTTGGATCAGGTGATACGTTTTATGAAAAATACTGCAAATCAGTAGATGATTTTGATGAACAGTTTGAAAAAACTGGTGCTTTAAAAGGTGCGGAGAATGTTAAAGTCAATCTGAATCCTGAAGAAGAAGATAGCGAAAACCTTAAAGCTTTTGCACAGAAACTGCTTGATGCTTACAACAATCTTTAACCTTATGCTCTGTCCCAGGATTTATCACTTTTTTGATAAGTGACTAATCTTGACGGATGGAGTTTTTTTACATTCTTTTACAAAAGCGATTTCATTGGCACTCTATTCTATGTTTATGTATACTTTTCAATAGGTACTAATTATTAAGAAAGTAGGAATGGACATGGCATTAACTGATACGTATGAAATGAATAACGGGCTGAAGATACCTGTTATGGGATTCGGGACCTGGCAGGCCAGTGATGAAGAGGCCAAGCAGTCCGTCTTATGGGCACTTGAAGCAGGCTACCGTCACATAGATACAGCAGCTGCCTATAAGAACGAAGAAGCAGTTGGCGAAGCGATTAAAGAAAGTGGTGTACCGAGAGAAGAAATTTTCCTAGCAACAAAACTTTGGAACCGTATGCATGGCTATGAGAAAACAAAAGAAGCCATTGAAAATTCTCTAAGCAGACTCGATACGGACTATATCGATCTCTACCTGATTCATTGGCCAAACCCTATCTATTCGCGTGATAACTGGAAGGAAGACAATGCTGGCAGCTGGAAAGCGATGGAAGAGGCAGTCGAGGCTGGTAAAATCAAGACGCTTGGTGTGTCCAACTTCAAACCTCACCACCTTGACCCACTGCTTGAAACAGCAAAAATAAAACCCGCTGTCAATCAAATTTTACTTAACCCGAGTGATATGCAGCCTGAAGTTGTCAAATACAACAAGGAACATGGCATCGTATCAGAAGCTTACAGTCCACTTGGGACAGGTAAAATTTTTGATGTTGAAGAACTGAAAGAACTGGCTGAAAAATATGATAAATCAATTGCTCAGCTTGTTCTGAAATGGAGCCTTCAGCATGGCTTTCTCCCTCTTCCTAAGACAGTGACGAAAGAACGCGTTTGGGAAAATGCGGATATATTCGACTTTGAAATCAGTCCTGAAGATATGGCAGTCATAGACGGCCTTAAAGGACGTGCCGGAGAAGCGACCGACCCAGATACAATCGAATTTTAATTCTGACTTATATAAAAAAACCATCAGCTGCAGCAGATTCAAAAAATCTATTGCAGCTGATGGTTTTTTAGTTTGCTTGCTCAGTCAGACTTTTGCTCCATACTTCAATAGAGTGGTCCACGATATCATTGACTTTCTCAATCAACTCTTCGTCCGGCATTTCGTATTTGCCTTGTGCAGTTAGTATGGCAAAGCCATGGACTGCCGGCCAGAGAATATCTAGAAGCTGCTCTTTATCTTCTCTGCTTCGACCTTGTGCTTTTTCATGTCTATCCAGGACAAGATGAAGCTGATTAAAAATGTATGCATGCAATGTAGTGACATTAACTTCTCTTCCCATAAATAATGCAGCGAAGAGACAGCCTTCATTTTTCGAGAATAGTATATAATTTTTACACACATCACGGATCTGCAGCTGCTCATCTTCCAGCTTGAATATACACTCATCCATTTTATCTTGAACATAAGCAGTCAAGTTGACTTTTAAATCATCCATATTCTTAAATTCTTTATAAATTGGCTGCGTGGAAGCGTTTAAGGATTCTGCAATTTTTCTTGCAGTAAATCGGTTAAATTCTTCTTCACGCATTAATTCCAAAGCAGCATCCAGTATATGGTGCTTTAAGATTCTTCTTTTTCGAGGCATCGTCTTTCTCTCCTTGTGTCTCTTGATCAATATACCTTGCCAACCTTAACTCTTAAAAAATAGCATAACATATTTAACCACACCCGAAAAGGTGCTTTGTAAGAACATTCACCTTACTCACTGTCCAGTTACAAAATCATACATTTTATTCTAATAAAAGAGCGGCATTTTAATAATAATCATATTAGACTGTGATGGCTCTTCTTTTAGATTGTGACAAACTGTCATCTATGCTAAGATTACTAAGGTGAATAAAATTTTAGGAGGAATAAATATGGTCTTACCAAATTTTGAAAATAATCTGAAAAAATATGCTGACTTGCTCGTTTCAACTGGAGTCAACGTATCCGAAGGTCACACTGTTGTATTAAGTATTGATGTTGACCAGGCCCCTTTAGCACGACTCATTACTGAAGCAGCTTACAAAAGAGGTGCGAAGGAAGTCATCGTTAAATGGACAGATGATGTAATCACCCGTTCTACTTTCAAATATGCTCCAGAAGAGGTTGTGTCGACAGTCCCTCAGTATAAAGTGGATGAGTCTCTCGATCATATCGAAAAAGGCGCTAGCAGGATCAGTGTTCGATCTTCTAACCCTGATGCATTGAAAGGTCTGGACAGTGACAAGATTGCTGCTGCTCAAAAAGCTAATGGCCGTGCCTTTTCTGCTATGCGTAAAGCAACTCAGTCAAACAAAGTCAGCTGGGTCGTTGCTGCTGCATCTGGTGAAAAATGGGCTGAAAAAGTGTTCCCTGAACTGGAAACTGCTGAAGAACGCGTTGATGCTTTATGGGACTCAATCTTCAAGGCTATTCATTTATATGATGAAGACCCAGTTGCTACGTGGGCTGAAAAAGATAAGACATTGGAATCTAAAGCTGAGGAATTGAATAAAGAGCAATTTGTTGCTCTACATTATACTGCCCCAGGAACAGACTTAACAGTCGGCTTGCCAAAAGGACACCGCTGGGAAGGCGCTGGAAGCTTGAACGTCCGTGGCGAGCGATTCATGGCTAACATGCCTACTGAAGAGGTCTTCACTGCACCAGATGCAAACCGGGTTGATGGTGTCGTTGTTTCAACTAAACCATTGAGCTATGCCGGAACGATTATCGAAGGCATGACATTCCACTTTAAAGACGGAAAAGTTGAGAGCGTGACTGCTGATCAAGGCGAAGAGGTCATCAAGAAACTGATTGAGACAGACGAAGGTGCTGCTCGCTTAGGAGAAGTCGCACTCGTACCGGACGCGTCACCTATTTCTCAGTCAGGACTCACTTTCTTCAATACATTATTTGATGAAAATGCATCGAACCACCTGGCTTTAGGTTCTGCATATGCCTTCAACCTTGAAGGTGGGACCGAAATGTCTGAAGAAGAACTGAAAGAAGCTGGCCTGAACCGTTCAGATGTACACGTCGACTTCATGATCGGATCAAACGAAATGGACATTGATGGGATCCGTGAAGATGGAACCCGCGTCCCTGTATTCCGTAAAGGTGCCTGGGCGTAAATTTAATAGATGTTGAAACTCACTTGCCTAGCAAGTGAGTTTTTTCTTTTTTATGGCTTTGTTTGATTGAAGTGGGTGCTCAATGGGTCATATATTGATTTATGAGGCATTGGTGGTGCTAAACTGAGGATGAATGCCTCATATACTCCTTTTATGACGGTTTGAGACGTAATAAAAAGGGACAAATGCCTCATATCTAACTTATTTAAGGCATTCGTCTGTTTTATCCGTATTTCTCCCCCTTACTCTTTTACATAATACGTTCCTTTTCTGCTTCCTTTTCCTATATATTCCTTTGCCAGCGTCCTCTGGATACTATCTTTAGTAAAAAAAGTCCCACACCAGTCATAAATGACCGACGTTTTAAGATTGTAATCGGGAAACAGTAGACTAAAAGTCTGGATTTCATTCGATATGATACGCGTATTCAGATCGAAGAAGCCACAATGTGGACAATAGGCTGTTCGCCTATTTTTCTTTCTCAATGTCAGACTGCACTTCGGACAATAGACACCCTTGTTTAAATCTTCAAATGTATATTCAGGCACCTGAATATATCGATCTTCAGTTTTGTGAAGACGCAATAATCTATCAGCACATGCTTTTTGAGCAGCCCGAACTGGTACCGATTGCTTATTCATTTGGATAATATATTTTCTTATCTGCTGAGGCAATAGAAGACTTCTTTGCTCCACGTTTCGATAAAGCACAAAAAAATCATTAATAAATACTAATTGACCTTCTATTGGACTATTGATATCAATTTTTTCCAGGAGCATTCTTAGTAAGGTGCAGGATCTATTGAGCTGACTCAGTGGGTTTAGTATGATGTTACCATATGGATAGCTCTTAAGTTCATTTTCGTGAAATGTGTACTCTCCCTGATAATTCTTAATTTCAAATAGCATAATTTTGTTTCCAGTTATAACAATGGCATCAATCTGAAAAGTCTGTCGATTAATCTCCAGACTTAAATCCTGCATAATCAAATGCTCATCATTTAGTTCATCGAGCAGCTTGTCAAATTTCTGCTCACCTTCAAACCCTTTGATTAAATGATTTCTATAGTCATTATCTTCCGGATTCAACCCCTTTCTAATCGCCAGCTGGTTCAATATTTTCAACTGCATAGGTTCAGTTCTTTTCTTTATTATGATAAGTACCCTCTCCTTTGATAGCCTCTATTATATATACTGTCAAAAGAGTGGAATAATGATTAAATTCAGTTAGATATATCTTATGCAACGGATCACTGTCTACTCAATTTATTAGTTGCAATACATTTTATCTGCTGTATATAAGATAGTGGGAAACAAAAAAAGAGGCGTGTGCCTCTTTTCCTACTTTTATTAGGCATTTATCTTATAACTACAATCTTTCCGCTGTTTTCTATGTCTTTCAGTCATTAACGGAATCAGTACCGTCTATTCTGCTATGCTCAATGCCTCATATCTTACTTTTATGAAGCATTGGAATCAGTTTGAGAGCCGCGAATGCCTCATAATGGAGCTTTAAGAAGCATTGAGACATAAAAGTAAGAGACGAATGCCTCATATCTAACTTTTATAAGGCATTCGTCTCCGAAATTTCTAAATTTTCATACTCATCAGCTGTTCACCGTTAGCTGGATCGGTCTTGTCGAGCCACTGGAAGCCGACTTTTTTGTAGAACCCGATTGCGGCGTGGTTATCTGGAGTCACGCTTAGAACGATTTCTGATACGTTCCAATTATTAGAGATATACTCGATGATCACACGCATTACATCTGTCCCTAAACCTTTGCCCTGCACATCATGGCTCAGCATCAACCGGTCGAGCCAGATATATTTTTCTTCTGAGTTGTACGCTCCAATCATTGCAAAGCCGATCAGATTGTTTTCCGAATAAATTCCATATGGGTGCCAGTCCAGACTTGTGTCGTAAGCAGCTTCGAGCAGTGACTGGGCATTCGACTCGATATGGACAGTCTGTTCGTCCGACACCTTCAATTCTGTTACTTCACGCCAGTTTGCCTCATTGACCTCGACTAAGCTGATCATTCCACTTATCCTTTGTCATGTTCTGAAGTCAGCTCAAGCGCCCACGGAAGAGCTTTTTGCATCGACTTTGTCCAGAAGTCCCAGTTGTGTTCGCCGGGTGCTTCCATGTAATCGTGATCAAGCCCCTGATCCTTCAGCCATGTATGCAGCGCACGATTCTCTTCGATCAAAAAGTCTTCAGTTCCGCATGCCATGAACAGCTCCGGTTTGTTGGTACACCCTTCGATCAGTTTATAAATGTCCAAATCATCTGTAACAGCACTGTAGCTTTTGCTTCCGAGAAGATGCCAGACACGTCTGTTGATCGGATTATCTTCTGACAAGTCGTGGAATGGGTCATCTTTCTGGAAAATCCGACTCGACAAGGCGATGACTTTACTGAATACATTTGGATAAGCATAGCCATTTCTCAAAGCGCCGTAGCCTCCCATCGACAAGCCGCCGATAAAGGTGTCTTCTCTTTTTTCAGAAAGCGGAAAGAGCCGCCGTGTTTCTCGAATCAGCTCTTCTCCGATGAATTTTCCGTAATTGTCTTCGCTCGGATGATCGAAGTAAAAACTGTTTTCGCCGGATGGCATGATGACAGCGATGTTGTATTCTGTCGCCCATTTGACAATCCGAGTATTCTGGATCCAGTCTTCGTGATTCCCATCCCATCCGTGAAGCAGGTACAGAGTCTTTAGAGAACCACTTGTTTCTTCAATCGGTTCCGGGTCATACAAGGATTTTGTTGAAGATGGAATCACTGCTGAAAACGAAACTTTTCTCATCAATTCGCGAGATTGAAATGTTACGTTCAATGTAGCCATGTGTCACTCTCCTATTGAACAGGTCTCACCTGCTGCCTGTCTAAATTATTTTTCGTCAGAAACTTCTTCACCGTTCAGGATAACCTTATAACTTAAGTCAGCTTTCAGTGAGTTAGCTACTGAACAGTATTTCTCGTCACTTAGTTTGACCGCACGCCATACACGGCTGGCCGGTACGTCTCCGTCAACATGGACGGTCACTTCGATTGCCGTGAAGAACTTAGGTGGTGTGTCATTTCTTTCCCCATCAGTGTCAATTTCCATACGGCTGATTTTGTCCTGATACGGCTTCAAAATCATGTACATGTCGATACCCATGCAGCCTGCCAGACCGCCTAGGACGGTCTCCATTGGTGACGCACCTGTTCCGTCTCCTCCAGCTTCCTTGCGGGCATCCATTCTGACCTGGTTCCCGTCTGGATTAGTCATCGTGAAGGCCAGATTGCCTTCCCACTTTGTTGATACTTTCATCTTATCCACTCCATTTCATCTATTCATTACTTATTAAAGGATAGCATATTTACTTGAAAAAATGCACACGCAAAAAATGTTCCTCTACATAATCATTTAGCAAATCTTATTCATAATGCTTATTTTAAAGGTTTCATACGGTCAGCATGGCTCTTGATGACTCCCCAGGACCTGACTTCTGATCGACCAGTTTGAACGGGACATTGTAATAAGCCAGTTCCATAGCCAGAACGAGTCCTGTTGGTCCAACGCCTACAATCAGTACCTCTTTTTCTGACATGCAAGTTCACTCCTTTTTATTAATCAGCTCCGTCACTTATGCTTTCAGTGTATATGAGGGGGCTGATATTGACAACTGAGACAGCAGATTCGCAGGCTAATCGTTGCTTCAGCTGCTTGCTCTATCTTTTAAATGTCTTTATGTAAATGAAAATGAGAGTATTGAGTGCATAGCCAGACTGTTGTATAATGAAAGTTAGGCGCATGATAATGCTTGTATAAGAGTACGGCGGAATGATTGTGCCACAAGTTTTTCTTTACATACCTATCATCTGACCCTATAGCTCAGCAGGATAGAGCAACAGTTTCCTAAACTGTAGGTCGGGAGTTCGAATCTCTCTAGGGTCGTCTATTTTTTCAGTCAGGCAGTCATGGGCTGCTTTTATTGTACAATTAATCTATTATCCTTTTTTATCTCCGTATTATGTTCCGGTCTAGACCCCTTATTTCTTCCTCTGTTTTAATCCCCTTCAAGATTTGATTAAACTACTCCCCCAGATGAGAAATCAGTCATAAATCGGAACTAACTCAATGAGAGTTTACTGCACAGAATTGACTTTCATCCTGGTAGGTCGTATGATGAAAAATAGACATTATTCAGGAAAAAGAGGGTTTATATGAAAAAAATAAAATTGACTTATTCACTAATCGGTACGTTTTTCATCAGTTTCGCGGTATCGTTCTTCCGTCTGGCTGATTTGGGTACCGATCCGTACACTACATTCAACTTAGGTGCGAGCGGCTTTCTTGATATGGGCTTCGGCTTGTTCATCATGATTTCCAGTCTAATTGCACTGATCCTGATTTATTTTGATAACCGTTCACTCATTGGTATTGGAACACTTCTAAATATTTTTATCGTCGGAAACTTTTCAGACCTGACACTATCACTTTACAATTCTTACTTCTCAGGACCTGAAGGCCTGCTTATCCGTATCATTTTCTCATTACTTGGGCTGTTATTTATTTCAAGTGGTGTGGCCTTATACACTGAGGCAAAAGAAGGCGTTGCTCCTTACGATGCGTTCCCAATTATTTTGACAGAGAAGGCAAATGGCAGATGGACCTACCGGACATCGCGTGTCATCCTTGATGTCTCATTTTCAATTATCGGCTATCTTCTAGGTGCTACTTTAGGATTCAATACGATTATTACTGCTTTCTTTATCGGACCTTTTATTCAATTCTTCCGTAAGATATTTGAAAAAGACTTGCAGACACGGGCACTACGTTATACTTCAGAAAAATAAATCAGAATGCAGCACTGGACTTTTGGGTTCAGTGCCTTTTTTTATACTAGATTCGAATAATGATTTACGGACTTTACATCCGACAGCAAACACCCTACTATTAGACTAACTACTTGCCTTAAGTCAGGCTGTATACAGGAGGATATTATGCGCTCGTTTAGACTATATAATTTTACTATGGTGGCTCTGTCAATTGCATCCATCTTTCTGATTATCCTCGATCTGGTCTCAGTTATTTCGATTGCTGACCAGCCATACTTTGCAATTGATTTGAGTTTCGTTTTTATTTTTGCTGTCGATTATATTTATCGGCTGACCCTGTCTCAAGACAAGAAAGAATTTGTGGTCCATCATGTCTTTGATCTGCTGTCAATCATTCCGTTTGTCTCGATTTTCAGACTGTTCCGTCTTTCTAGAATCTTCAGGATACTGCGTTTCTCTCATCTCATCCGACTGTCACGCTTCACTCGTCTGTTCAGTCTGAAAGTCCGGTCGCAGCGGGAAATCAAATCGATCCTTCATACAAATGGTCTTATCTATGCCTTATATACCAGTGTTCTCCTAATTCTTTTCGGATCGGTCGTCTTTTCAGTATCAGAAAATGTCACTTTTTCGGAATCAGTGTGGTGGGCAATAGTTACAGCTTCTACTGTCGGTCACGGTGAAGTCTCTCCGGTTACTCTGACTGGAAGAATTGCTGCTACCATTCTGATGTTTCTCGGACTGGCTATGATCAGTGTGCTCACGAGTTCTTTGACAACCTACTTTAACCGGTCCAAGTCGAAAGAAGCCGAAAAAATCAGTTCATTAGAAAGCAAAATCGATCAGCTGATCAACAAGGTCACAGAACTGGAAGACAAACTCCCTGAGTAGCAGGAAAACGATATGCCTGTCTTTATTTATAGGATTTTATACGTGGTGGAACTGCGTAGGCAGTTCTGCTTTTTTATTTCTTGGTTCTCTTTTTATTAAATAGTTCCTGTTTCTATATTAATTCTTTTTGGCTTATGTCCAATGCTTCTCTCGTTCTACTTTACTTGGTCTTAATCGTTCTGATCTACAGCTAGGATCATTTCTAGCTGTACCTTAGTATCATTTTTTTTCGTGAACTGTAGTTAACGGCAATCTAGCGTCATCTTAGTGTCTTTTCCTATACTAAACTGCTATTAGAAGAGGTTTAACGGCAAGTCTATACTTATTATTTTGATAAACTACAGCTAGAGGTCACTTAGCAGCAGCTTATTCCTTTTTTGTTTGATGAACTATAACTAGAAGCTTTCTAACAGTATCTTCTATCTGTTTTGTTCTATTGTGCTATACCTAGATTTCATTTATTTCATTCAATTATATCTCCACACTTTTTTACATTTAGGCGGTCTGGTTATCTTAAAAAACAGCGGGAATATGGTCGCTACTTTCGTCGATGCCGGGGCTGCTTTCGTTATTTCTGTGGCCTATCTGACTGCCATGACTGACGGAGAAGCTATTGTCGCCAGTTTTGTCTTCGCCTTGGGAGTTGCATTGTTTGAAACCTTCTTCCACAATTAGCTGCTCAAGGATCAGGCAAGCAGTTCGCGCTCACCTTACTAATTATAAAGTCATAAAAAAGAGTCATCCTCCTGATTCAGTCGAGATGATGACTCTTTTTTTGTATTCCGATCATTTACTTTGTCAACCTGAGTTAGAGTGTGACTTTTGTTATTCTTACTTCTTAAGAAGCAAGAGCCTGACCTTTTTTCTGCATTTCGTACATTTCTGCATAGGCACCGTCCAGGTTAAGCAGGCTGTCGTGTGTTCCCCGTTCTTTAATGACTCCCTGATCGAGCACCAGGATCTGATCCGCATGCTGAATCGTTGACAGACGGTGAGCAATGATAAAGGTCGTCCGTCCTTTTTTCAAAACGTTCATCGCATGCTGAATGATTTCTTCCGTTTCCGTATCGATGGAAGACGTTGCTTCATCGAGAATCAGGATTTTCGGATCGAAGGCAAGGGCACGGGCAAAGGAAATCAGCTGACGCTGACCAGAGCTTAATGTACTCCCCTTTTCGACAACCGGTTCGTCAATCCCTTTTTCAAATTTGTCCAGCAGATCCTGTCCGCCGACATCTAGAAGTGCCTGAATCGCGGTTTCTTTAGAGATTCTAGGATTGTCCATCGTGATGTTCGAGTAGATTGTCCCAGTAAAGAGGAACGGATCCTGCAGGACAATGCCCATATCTTCTCGGACAGATTGTCTGGAAAACTCTTTTGTGTTCTGGCCATCGATCATAATTTCCCCGATCTGCGGATCATAAAATCTAAAGAGCAGGTTCATGATCGAACTTTTTCCTGATCCGGTGTGGCCAACAAGTGCGACTGTCTGACCCGGTTCAGCTGTAAAGTGAATGTCTTTCAGAACATCTTTTTCTTCCGTGTAACCAAATGTCACGTGATTGAACGCAACGCGTCCTTCTGTCACTTCCATCGCTGCTTCCGGGTTGTCTTCTGGTTTCATGTCCATTATTTCAAATACCCGGTATCCAGCTGCAATCGCCTGCTGAACGAAGGCCATCTGCTGGATGATTCCTTTGATCGGCTCATACAGACGGCTGACAAAATCTCCAAAGAGATACAACATCCCCACAGAAATCCCTAGTACCCCATTAATGTACTGTGTACTGAAGTAGACCATCAGCAGCAATAGTGACAGCCGGCGAAGAAAGTCGGCAAATGTCCACTGGAAGGCAGAGTCGAGAATCACGTACTTCCGCATGACTTCGTACCACTTCCCATTGATGTCTTCGAATTCTTCCTGGATGCGTTCTTCCTGCTCGAAAGCCTGGATTATCTGCATGCCCTGAATCGATTCATTCAGTTTCCCGTTGATGTCCGAGTTCAGGTCACGTTCTTTACGGTGGAAGACTCTGGCGTATTTTGTATAATACTTGTTCCATATAAACATTATAGGAATTAGAACCAAAAGAGTCAGTGCCAGTCCCGTGTGGAAGAAAGCAATCGCTGCAAATGCTCCAATGACGTAGAATACATTGGTCAGGATCTGGCCGACTGTTGCGACGTAAAACTGCTGGCGCAGACTTTCTGTGTCGTTTGTTATACGTGCAACGATTTTTCCTGCCGGTAGATTATCGAAATAATTGATTGGCAGTTCCTGTACACGCGTGTACAACTGGTCTCTCAAAATTTTGATGATCCCGTTTGCCGCACGCATACGATAAATAGCCGAAATGTATCGGGTGATGACGGTCGAAATCATCAAGCCGAAATAAATAGCAATCAGTCGGACCAGCACATCTGTAAATTCTTCGTTCCCTGCAGCTGCAGGGGTGATGACCTGGTCAATGATGCGCTGAGCAATGATTGGTGCACCCAAGTCGGTGACCATGGACAAAACGACCAGTCCGATTCCGATCGTAAAGTAAAGTTTGTAATATTTCATATAAGAAACTAACCGTTTAACTGTCTTCATTAGTCATCCCTCCTCTTGTATGGATCTGGTGATGACAGAGGTTCATTTTCTGTGAGTTCTTTTATTTCCTGTTTTGTAAACTGATCATAGTACCAGCCGCCCTTGTCGATCAGCTCATCATGAGTGCCACGTTCCAAAATCGCTCCGTTGTCCAGAACGATGATTTCATCAGCCTCTTTAACTGCGGACAAGCGGTGAGTAGAAATGATTGTCGTCTTCCCTGCTCTGACCTGCTGAATATTATGAATGATGGTCTGTTCTGTCTTGGCATCCACAGCAGATAAGGAATCGTCCAGAATAAGAATGTCCGGATCTTTGATCAGCGCACGTGCAATGGAGATTCTCTGTTTCTGACCTCCAGAGATCGAGACGCCTTTCTCACCGATCATGGTGTCCAGTCCCCTATTCATATTTTTCAGGTCTTCTTCAAAGGAAGCCATGCGGATACTTACCAAGATATCCTCGTCAGTGGCCTCTTTTTTACCGAAGGCAATGTTGTCTCTTACGGATCGGCTGAACAGGACGTGATCCTGTGGCACATATCCGATCAGTCGTCTTAATGATGGATCGTTATATTCTGAGTATGCCGAACTGCCCATATTGAACGTTCCCGAACCAAGCGGAAACTGATTGAGCAGTTGTCTGATGAGAGTCGTTTTTCCTGATCCAGTCTTTCCGACGATTCCGAGCGTTTTGCCTTTCTTTAAGTCCAGTCTGATCTTATCCAGATTGATTGTTTCGCTTGAACTGTATTTGAAGGTGAACTCGTCAAATTCAAAATCATCGACTTGTTCTGCTTCGATCGTTCCTTTGAAATTCAGTTCATCTGTTGCATATCTGATTTCATCGACACGTCTCATAGACGCACTTCCCTGACGCAGAATGAGTACCAGTTCGGATACCGAAATGATCGGCCAGATCATCATGCCCAGATACATCTGGAATGCGACGATATCTCCTACACTAAGCGTCCCCTGCGCTACCAGAATTGCCCCATAACTCAATGCAATCATGATGCTAAGTCCTTCAAAAGCCTTGACAGTCGGTGCAAATATAGCTGCAATTTCGGATACTTTGTTGTTCTTCTTGAGCAGTCCGCTTGTCTGTTCCTTGAACTTGTCTATAAAATCAGCTTCTTTGACATAGGCACGAATCACGCGCATGCCGTCGATCATTTCCAGTACGTCATCGTTGACAGAAGAGAATGATTTCTGAGCAATTTCATAGGCTTCATCAACTTGAGCTCCTTTGACCTTTATGACATAAGCCATCGGCAGCATCGGAATAACTGCTGCAAAAGTCAGCCCCCAGTGTACGGTCAGTCCCATCATGATCACCAATGTGGCAGTGAAGCCTGTGGCACTCATCAGGACAAGCATGCCGTATCCTGCCGTATCAGCCAGGGCACGTATATCCTGAGTCCCACGGGCCATTAAGTCACCCGTACGGAATTTTTCAAAATACGGTGCTCGCATTCTTAAGAAATGGCGCATCAGTTTACTGCGCATCTCCTTCTGTAATTTATAGGCACCGGCGAACAACCCATATCCCCATAGAAAATCAAGACCATAGGTGATTATGACCAGGCCTGCGAACTGAAGGCTATACGTTCTGAGCACAGCGGCATTCATCTCGCCTGTGACGATCGCATCAATAAATCGTCCAATGATAAATGGAATAATGACAGCAAATATATTGGAGACGGCCAGAGCGATAAAGGAGCCGAGGTATTGCCATTTGTTTTCTTTAAAATAAAATTTCAGTTTTACCAGTACGTCAAACATCTTTTCTTTCCTTTCTTTCCAAAAAAATAGACAGTCCATCCCCTTAAGAGAATAGACTGTCCGAATAATTTTCTGGTTGATTACACGCAAAAAAACAAGGGATTCATTCTATTATTGAATAAGGAGGGTTCAGCCATCCCATACTGGGAGTCAGCTGTGTGCAAAAAGTAGTTTTTATTTTATCGTTTCGGTTTACTGATGTTTTCATCTTGCACGTCCTCCTCTCTCTTGTTTTTTTTAAAAACTCTCTCATCGTTTTCAACTATACACTGAAACGTTTCCATTTACAACACCAATATGACTATTTTAGCAAAAAAATTAAATAAAGAAGCTGGTGCTTAAGAACAGGCTTCATATCAGCTATTCTCAAGCAGCAGCTTCTAAATACTTTCATCGAAAATGACCTTTGACACACTAGATGTGCTGTCATTTACGTTTATTCCTCAATTCTTCGGTACATGTCGATCATTTCTTCAGCAAGGTCTCGGTAAGTCATAGCATTCATTAATGTATCCTGTGCATGTACCATCAGCAGGTTCAATTCTACAGAATTTCCCGCTGCTTCCTGCGTCAGCAGATCAGTCTGAACTCGATGGGCTTCAGTAATCGATGAATCTGCTCCTTTCAGCTTCTCCTGTGCTAGATCAAACTGACTCTTCTTGGCGGCATGGATTGCTTCCATCGAACTGCTTCTGGCATCTCCCCCGTGCATGATTAGTGCCATGATCACTTCCATTAACTCTCTGTTTTCTTCACTCATGACTGCTCCCTCCCAGGTCATTCTGGATCGTTAATCCATCAGTTCCAGCGCGCGGTCAAGGACTTTTTCTCCATTCATCATGCCGTAATCCTGCATGTTGATGACATCAATGGCAATGCCCTGTTCATTAGCCTTTTCCTCAAATTTACCTTTCATGTAACGGACTTGAGGCCCAAGCATCATGACGTCGATAGCTTGAGTTTCCATCTTGGAATCTGCTTCATTTGCAGACACAGCAAAAATCTCCACTTCCAGACCTCTGTCTTCCGCGGATTTCTGCATTTTAGATACCAGCATGCTTGTACTCATTCCAGCAGCACATACCAGCATAATTTCTTTTTTTGCCATTCCGTTTCCTCCTAATATTCTTATTAATTTTTCCTGTCTATTTTTCATATTTCCTTACTTCAATCATACACCTCTGCAAAAATCTTGTCCACTTTCTCCCTCTTGAAAGAGGGATATTCGTTTATTGACTGCCTCATTAAAGGATGATTGATTGATTGATTGATTGAGTGTGACTTCTAATATATCTTTTTGAAAGGGGATTAGTTTACTGAGTCTTTCGCTTCTGAACTGCATTATTGACAACTGATAATGTAGTTCAGAAGCTTATGACTTCCACGAACTTTACTCTCTGTGTTACTAGTGCAGTTCATGTCGTTTCTTGACTAATTAACTTAACTTTAATAGTTGGATAGTAAAGTTCATCAGCCGGTTTAATGTTGAACTACATTCTTCATATTTTGAGTATTATTTTTCCATACTAGACTTTACCCACATCATAAAAGTGCATCTAGTCAGAAAAGACACCCTGAAGGAAGTTCTCCTGCCTCAAGGTGTCTTCATCACTGTTCTGTTTAATTAAATCGTGATTCCGGCTGACCCGGATCTGTCATATCAGAGTTGCTTTAGCTATAATGTTTAGAGTTTCTTAGTTTCTTATCTCATCGAGAACAGCATGTACCTGTCTGGTCAGCGCCCACCACTCGTCACCTCGGGTTCTGCTGCTTTCACTGTCATAGTCGGACATCACTTCTGCAAAAGCCAGTGCTTCCCACATCAGAGGATTCTTAGACGGCTCGTCAAGCTTGATCGAACTTGTTTCTCTAGTTCGTGCATCGACCACTTCAGCTGAAGCCAGGCCGGTGATAGCATCCAGGACTAACGTGTCATCCGCAGTATAGACTTCAGACTGCTGCATTGACGTATTGATTTTTCCATAATTCAAGGTGACATCAAATCCATCATATCTCAAAATAGCTGTTCCTTTTCCGTCAACACCTGTTCTGATCGGTTGGGCAAATGCTTCGACCGATTTCGGCTGACCGAACCACTTGAGTGCTGCGTAGATGACATAGATTCCCAGATCATTAGCTGCTCCCCCAGCAAACTTAGGTGAAAAAATTGCCGGTTCTTCGCCATTGAGTACTTGATCATATCGGGATGAATACTTGCTGTAGGTCAATGAAGCCCCGTATATATCGGACTGATTGCTGATCAGCTCTGTCACTTTAAGAAAATTCGGTTCAAATATATGTCTGGCTGCCTCAACGACCAGCTTGTTCTGCGTTCTGGACAAATCTGTCAGTTCATCCCACTGCTCTGCAGACGTAACGACTGGCTTCTCAACGATGGCATGCTTGTTGTGCATAAGCACAGCTTTGGCCTGGTCAAAGTGCAGACTGTTTGGTGATGCAATATAAATCACATCAACCTCAGGATCACTTAAGAATGCTTCAAAATCAGAGTAGGCCTTCCTGCCTTCATGAACTTTCCTGAAATCATCGGCTTTATCCTGAGTACGAGAGTAAACTGCTTCTAACGTATACTTCTGACTTTTCACTGCCGCTTCAATAAACTGCTCAGTGATTCCGCTCGTTCCTATCGTACCTAATCTTAACTTATCCATGTATCATCGAACTCCTTCTAACTAAGTGCTCTGTTCCTCATCAGTATACCACGAGTGGGTCAGACATAGCTTCTATTGAAGTGTGATCACAACGATTTCCGGACGATTGTTGATTCTATATGGAAACGATGAATTCCCTAGACCTCTTGAAATAATCAGTCGTCTGGATCTGTGTTCTTCTGAGCTGAAAATGCCATAGTCGTATTTCGGGAAAAATCCTTGTCCGGGTGCATAAACCCCACCTAAGTAAGGAATTCGGGCTTGCCCTGAATGGGTATGCCCACTCAGGACTAAAGCGGGTGCTTTTGTCTGGTCGTACATATACTGTTCGAAATGCTCGGGTCTGTGTGCCAGAAGCACTTTAGGAAGTCGCTCCATTTCAGGCGTCAGTTCGATAGATTTAAGCATCGGTTTGGGCAGATTGATCTGATCCTCACGTTCAGCCAGTCCCATGATGACCAGCTTCTCTTCCTCGTCGACAGTCACCACTTCCGCTTCGTCCAGAAGAAGATGAACACCTGCTGCTGACAAAATCGATGTGAATTCAGAAAATGTCCCACTTGCAATATCATGATTTCCAGTAACTGCATATGTAGGGGCAATATTCGTACACAGTTCGGCAAAGCGTCTGAGCGGAGTATCAGCCAGACTGGATAATCCTGCCTGTACGAGGTCCCCGGTAAGGACGATGAAATCCGGTTCTGCTTCCTCAGTTTTCTGAATAATTGTTTCGATATAGCTTTTATTTGAACGTGGGGTCAGATGCAGATCAGTTAAATGAACGATTCTCTTTCCCTTCATCTGTTCATCAAGTTTAGGTACTGTCACTGAGTAATGTGTTGTTTCGATCAGATAGTTCTGAGTATATAAGTAAATAACTAGTGCAATGATTAAAGCCAGTAATATCCACACCATGATTCGTTCCTCCTGCAGCTGTTTGCTGTCGTTATAAAAATACTAGCTATATTGTATCATATAATGCATCTTGAAAGCGTTATTTATTTTTCTATGGTAAACTATTAGTAATAAAAGTGAGAATTCAAGGAGGGGTTATATTGGAAAACGATCCGACTTTGCACCAGGATCAGCAGAATCAGGCTGATCATTTTTTGAAAACTAAAGCGACGGAGAGTGGTAATGAGTTTATAAAACGTGACCCTGTTTCTGACGACCGGGAGCTCTCTGAAGAAGAAAAGGCTCAGATAACCAGACCGGAAGATTTCGAAAAGTTCAATCTGGACGATCTGGACCAATTGAATGATTCAAACGAGTGAACTACCCACCACTTAAATCCTCCGGATTTTGAAGTGGGGCTTCCTACGAACTCCATTCTTGTCTGCACAGGTTTCATGCAGACAGAGGAATCGGATATGGGTAGGCTCAAAAGGCAGTCCCTGCCTCATAGGTTTTCTTTTACTTGGCTAACGCCAAAAGGTTCTTGCTGGCATTGATGTCTCGGTCCAGATACTCCCCGCAATTAGGGCACTCCCATTCCCGTATGTGGAGGGGTTTCTTGCCGTCACGGTGTCCACAGGCAGAACAAATCTGGCTGGATGGATAGAACCTGTCCGCTTTGATGATTGTACGTCCTTTTTGTTCCGCTTTGTATTCCAACTGGCGGACGAATTCATGCCATCCGGCATCGCCGATGCTTTTTGCTAGTTTATGGTTCTTCATCAGGTTCTGGGTGGACAACGTTTCGATTACGATGACTTGGTTTTCGTCTGTAATTTTCTTCGTTAGTTTGTGCAAGAAATCCTTCCGCTGATTAGCAATCTTTTCGTGTTTCTTGGCGACTTGCAGGCGGGCTTTGCTCCGGTTCTTCCCGCCTTTTTGTTTGCGGGACAACGAACGCTGGGCTTTCTTGAGTTGCTTTTCTGCTTTATATAAATGGTTGGGGTTTTTGTGTTTCTCTATCTCGCCTAAATCGTTGGTAGTGATAGCGAAATCGGAAATGCCTAAATCAATCCCGATTTTTCTTTTGGTAATTTCCACTGCTTCGTCTTCTGATTTCACCAGAATAGAGACGAAATACTTTCCCGACTTGTTCATAGAAATGGTGCACGACTTGATGACTCCTTCAAACTTTCTGTGTTGGTTCAGCTTCACGAATCCAGTTTTTGGAAGTTTGATTTTCCCGTCTTCTATGCGGATATTTCCGCCTTGGTTGTTGGTGGTATAACTCGCTTTCGACTTGTGTTTGGATTTGAACTTCGGGAAACAGACGGACTTGTCTCGGAAAAAGTTTTTATAGGCTCTTTCCAGATTCTGTTGGGCATTCGCTAATGCTAGACTATCCACTTCTTTCAAAAACGGACATTCTTTTTTGTATTGCGCCGGTGTATTGTGGAGCATTTGTTTTGTTTCTTTGTAGTGGTTGATTTTGTCGCTGAGCATTTGGTTGTAGATGAAGCGGGCGCAGCCAAAACAATTCGCAAAATATTCTTTTTGCTGTTCGGTTGGGTATAATCTGTACTTGTATGCTTTCA
>NZ_BAAGIQ010000028.1:0-25112 GCF_054658175.1 Alkalibacterium sp. s-m-28 | reverse complement strand
GGACTGCCTTTTGAGCCTACCCATATCCGATTCCTCTGTCTGCATGAAATCTGTGCAGACAAGAATGGAGTTCGTAGGAAGCCCCCACTTCAAAATCCGGAGGATTTAAGTGGTGGGTAGTTCACTGCGGGACTTTATCCAGGATAGATTTCAGGAAGTGGCCCGTATAACTTTTTTCACACTCTGCGATTTCCTCAGGTGTACCTGTTGCAATAATCGTTCCCCCACCGGCTCCACCTTCAGGTCCCAGATCTATAATATGATCCGCTACCTTGATGACATCAAGGTTGTGTTCGATAACAAGAACGGTATTTCCTGCTTCAACCAGTCGGTCGAGAACTTCCAGCAGACGGGCAATGTCATCGGCATGCAGGCCTGTCGTCGGCTCATCTAGAATATAGAAGTTGTGGCCATTCTGACGTTTATGCAGCTCACTGGCCAACTTCATTCTTTGAGCTTCTCCTCCTGATAATGTCGTAGCGGGCTGACCAAGAGTCATATAGCCTAAGCCGACATCAATAATCGTCTGAAGTTTCCGCTCGATTTTTGGAATATTAGAGAAAAAGTCGACGGCTTCTTCAATCGTCATGCCGAGCACTTCTGAAATATTCTTTCCTTTATACTTTATTTCAAGTGTTTCTGAGTTGTAGCGTGTCCCGTGACAGATTTCGCACGGAACATATACATCAGGCAGGAAATGCATCTCGATTTTCAGTATGCCATCTCCTCTGCACGCCTCACACCGTCCGCCCTTGACGTTGAAGCTGAAGCGTCCTTTTTTGTATCCACGCATCTTGGCTTCATTCGTTTTGGCAAACAAATCTCTGATGTCATCGAATACACTCGTATAGGTCGCCGGGTTACTTCTAGGTGTTCTTCCGATTGGACTCTGATCGATATCGATGACTTTTTCAAGCTGTTCATATCCTTTGATCGACTTATATTTACCAGGACGAGCTTTGGAACGCCCTACTTCACGTGCCAGAGCCTTTTTCAGTATCTCATTGACCAATGAACTTTTACCTGAGCCGGATACCCCTGTGACGGCTGTGAATCGTCCTAAAGGAAAAGTGACATCCACATTTTTCAAGTTGTTTTCGGCCGCTCCTTTGATTTCAATCGTCCCGTGATCTTCGTGTCGTCGTTCAGCAGGGACAGGAATGGCTTTCTTGCCGGATAGATATGCCCCGGTGATAGAATCAGGATGCTGTTCGATTTCTTCAGGCGTACCCATAGCAACCACTTCTCCCCCGTTTTCTCCGGCACCGGGACCAATGTCAATTAGATAGTCAGCTGCCCGCATAGTATCTTCGTCATGTTCTACGACAACCAGGGTGTTACCAAGATCTCTCATTTTTTTAAGGGAATCGATTAACCGGTTATTGTCCCTCTGATGCAGCCCTATAGACGGCTCATCAAGAATATAGAGAACGCCGGACAGATTCGATCCAATTTGTGTCGCAAGACGAATACGCTGAGCCTCTCCACCTGACAAAGTTCCTGCTTTTCTATTCAAAGTCAGATAATCCAGACCGACATTACGAAGGAAGGACAACCGGTCCTTGATTTCTTTCTTAATTGGGGCAGCGATTGTCGTATCTGTGTCAGAAAGAGAGAGCTCATCAAAAAAGGTGTGTGCTTTTTCAACTGAATAGCTGCTGACATCTCCGATATCTTCTCCTCGAACCTTGACTGACAAGGCCTCTCTGTTAAGACGTTTCCCATGACAGGCATGACATTCCAGTTCTGTCATATACTGTTGCATCTGATTGCGGGTAAAGTCACTGTTAGTTTCATGGTATCGTCTCGAAATGTTGTTCAGGACTCCTTCAAAAGGAATCATTGTGTCTCTTACACTTCCAAAATCATTTTTATAATGAAAATGGAATTTCTTGGTACCTGATCCATTCAATACGATAGTCTGTTTCTTCTTAGGCAGAGCCTCAAAAGGCACAGTTGTATCAATGTCAAAAGCATCACATGCCTGGGACAGCATCTGAGGATAATAATTGGAACTGATCGGCTGCCAGGGCAGTATCGCTCCATCATCCAGAGACAGGCTTCTGTCCGGAATCACAAGATCAACATCTACTTCAAGTTTTGTTCCAAGACCATCACATTCAGAACACGCACCAAATGGCGCATTGAATGAAAACAGTCTAGGTTCTAACGGCGGAAGAGTAAAGCCGCAGACTGGACAGGCATAGTGTTCACTGAACAGAATCTCTTCTTGATCGATGATATCAGCTATGACATAGCCGTCTGCCAGTGACAGTGCCGCTTCAACAGAATCAAACAGTCGGGAACGGATGCCTTCTTTTACTACGATACGGTCAATGATGACTTCGATCGAATGTTTTTTATTCTTATCCAGTTCAATCTCATCGCCGATATCCATGACTTCGTTATCCACTCTCAGTCGGACATAACCTTCACTTTTGATTTTCTCAAGCACTTTTTTATGCTGTCCCTTTTTCTCTTTGACGATCGGAGACAGAATCTGCAGACGTGTGCGTTCTGGATACTCCAGTATACGATCAACCATCTGTTCGATGGACTGACTTGATATTTCAGTGCCGTCGTTCGGACAGATCGGCTTGCCTATACGGGCATACATCAGGCGCAGGTAGTCATTGATTTCAGTAACCGTCCCTACTGTCGAACGGGGGTTGTTACTCGTGGTTTTCTGGTCAATGGAAATTGCAGGACTGAGCCCTTCTATGCTGTCGACGTCAGGTTTGTCCATCTGACCTAAGAACTGTCTAGCATAGGCGGACAGCGACTCAACATAGCGCCGCTGTCCCTCTGCATACAAAGTATCAAATGCCAGCGAACTTTTTCCCGATCCTGACAACCCCGTCATTACAACCAGTTTGTCTCTAGGAATCGTCACATCCACATTCTTAAGATTATGCGACCTTGCGCCTCTCACTTCTATTTTATCGTTTGCCATTCTATTGCCTTCCTTTGCCATTGATCTAATTTATCACGCTCATGGTATCTTTATTGTACGTTTTTCATTCTGAATATTCGACTATTTGACTTGGTCTGGCGGTACATAAAAAGGAAAGAGCGTACCCTTTCCTCCAAATTACTCTGATAGTATATCACACTCACTCTCCTAAAGCGAATGTTTGTTCTATATTATGGTGCTTGAGTATTTTTTCTGAAATTTTCTCAAGTTCCGACTGATTTGTAAATTCACCGCTGAGCAGATCAGGCAGAATTTCAGACAGAATATATTTTACAGAGACCATTTCTTTAAATTCCAGAATGGTATCAAGTGACTCCTGATAGATTTCAGTAAAGAGATTCTCTGGATTACCTTTCTGAATTTCCCCGAAGGACTCATATAAAAGATCGACCTTATCTGCAACTGACAGAATTTTTCCTTCAAGGGTATCATCTTTCCCTTCTTTCAAACGTTCATAGTATATCGCCTGAAACTCTTTAGGAATTTCCTGCTCAATGAAATGATGCGTCATTGATTCTTCTACGTTTGCCAGCCGCTCTCTTAAGTCCGGATCGGCATATTTGACAGGCGTTTTAATGTCCCCAATAAAAATCTCGGCGTAGTCATGATTAAGTGCTTTTTCATACAAGGCTTTCCAGTTGATTTCATTGCCGTGATATTCTTCTACTGTCCCCAGAAACTGAGCAATTTTTGTGACTTTGAATGAATGTGAGGCAACAGAATGTTCCTCGAACTTAAACTTTCCCGGGCAGCGGTATATTTTTTCCAGATCACTTAAACTTTTAAAATATTCATGCATTCCCATAATGTATCTCCCCCTGTTTGTGCCTAAAGTTACTTTATACTAACAACTATCTTACCCGTTTTCAAATCTTTTTTTCAGAATGTCAGCTGGGTCATAAACAAACTCGATTGTGCTGTGAGTAATATTCTTCTTGACCAGTTCCTGTCTGATGCTTGTCTTGACCTCTTCGAGTCGCTTCTGATCAGAGCAGCCTGTACTTAATGTGACTGTCAGTGCATGTTCCCGCCCGTCGATTGACCAGATATGAAGGTGACTGATATTCGTTACTTCTTCAGACCGTATGAGCAGCTCTTCAATTGTCGGCCTAGAGATATTTTTGGGTGTAGCTTCAAGAAAGACTTGAATCGTCTCTTTGAATAACGGCCAGGTCTTGATCATAATGAAGAGAGCAACCGCTACCGATAAAAGAGGATCAAGGTAATACCAGTCGGTAAAATGCAAAGTGATGCTGACTGCCAATACACCAAGCCATCCCAGTAAGTCTTCGATCATGTGCAGATTGATAAGGGATTCGTTATGTGAGTGTCCTTTACTCATGAGCCACGCAGCAAAGCCGTTCGCTCCAATTGCAGCTATCGCCAGCCATAACATCCCCTGATAATTGACTGGTTCCGGCGAAAAGATACGTGGAACAGAATGAAAAATAACAAGTGCAGACCCACCAATTAGAACAACAGATGTAAGCAGAGCTCCAAGAAGGGAAAAGCGCTGATGGCCGAAACTGTACTGGTCATTAGCTTCTTTACCTGACAGTCTTTCAAAATAGCCTGCTGCCCCAACGGATAAAGCATCACCTAAGTCATGAACGGCATCACTGACGATGGCCATACTATTAAAAAGAAAGCCAAAAATAAATTCGAGAATCGAGAACATGAGGTTCAAATAGAAAACAACCGTGATTTTAGTTGTTGCTGACTGACTCTTTATGCCTGTCAGTCCATGATGATCGTGGCCGTGATGTCCATGCTGATGATCAGTTGGATCAGTCTCCTCATGACTGTCAATTAATGTCAGTTTATTAAACTCCAGTATTTTAAAAATTGCCTTTAGGTCCGCTTTACTTTCATCCACAGTGAGCTCTCTGTGATCATAATCAATGCTGACTGCTGCATCGTGCTGACTCGCATTGATTCTTGTCTCCAGTTCGGTACTGCAGTTCCCGCAGTGCAGTCCTTTGATCTTATACGTAATCATATGATTACCTCTTTTCATTTGCATGGGATATGACTTGTGTGAGTATGTTATAGACATGGTCATCAGCTAGAGAATACACCCTTTTTCTGCCTTCTCTTCTAACACCAACAAGCCGGACATTTTTCAGTATCTTGAGCTGGTGAGAGAGCGATGATTGTTCAACCTCAAGGCTTTCAGCCAGTTCAGTCACGCTCATTTCAGAATCAGAAAGTGTATAAATTATTTTTAGACGTCCAGGATCACTTAATGCTTTAAACAGATCAGTCACTTCGCTGATTGTTTCACCGGAAAGGGACATAGACATTCTCCTTTTACATAATACGTATTTTTAACATATGAATAACTTTTCATATGTTCATTTTACCATGTATTTGCAATTTATCAAGCCTTTAATAAACACGTCTGTAATAAAATATTCTCCGGTTCTATATTGCTCTTAATGTGCAGACAAAAACAGCACGGTCCTGACTTCCTGAATAACTGCAGGAAAGATCAGAACCATGCTGTTTTAATTTTATCTCAAATTGTCACCATTGAATCCAACCTGTGGACATCATTTATTTAACCAAACTAATTTCTTCCAGGAGAACAACACCGAGATCATGAGGATCGTTTTCATACAGTGCGGTTTCTGTCATGACCAGCTCACCATCAATACGTATTATCTTAAGCTTGCAGTAGGAGCGGCTCAGAAAGAGGGATTCGGTAAAATCTTCCGCACGTTCAAGTTTTTTCTGGTTGGACTCCAGTATCGTATCCCCAATTTCAATGTCCATTTTTTCGGCAGGACTGCCGGGTCTTACGGCTACTACACGCAGGCCTTCTTCAGCAGGTCCAAACCGGAAGTTCCATTTCCTTTCCCGAAGTCTGTGTCTATAAAGCACAATCACTCCACCAAGGAGAAGGACAGCTAATCCTACAGCTGCTAGTTCAACCTGCCAGAAAGTTAGTGCAAACAGGATGACGCCTATGACGGATAAGCTGACAAAGTCTTTTACCAGCAAGTTCTTAGCCTGTGTCGGCATCTGAGCCTGTACTGTATACCTGAAGCCTACCAGAACAGGCAGGATCAGAAATGAATAGGGCTGACCGCCGATTGAAAAAACAGGCCACCAGTCAAACAGTTGGGTGAAGGTAGTCCCGGGAACGACAACCACTAGAGGAATCAGCCATAATGGTGTCATACGGTATCGGGCAACGAGTTTTCCTCGCTTCGTTTTCAGAAAGCGTGGAGTAAACTGATTGATTTTAGCTATATGAAGAGTAAGAATCGTGCTCAGTAAAACTAGGATAACCAGTCCCAATATCGGTTGCAGCCCCTGAAAAGACAAACTGTCTCCTTGTATGAGCGGGCTGTTGAACTGACCGACAATTACTGTGAGACTCATATTCTCTGGCACGAAAAAACCCAGAGCAAGAATCAGTAATGCTGAGAGACTGAACGTAAATACCGGATGAAGAAAACGGTAGCCGAAACCAAGCATGAGCAGCGTAACGATCTGATAGGCAATGATCCAGTCAAGACTGACCGGAAGCCCCGCAATGAAAGAAACAGCAGACAGGATGGCCCCTGGTATCAGTCCCCATAAGAAGAATCGCTTCAGTTCATAATGGTCCTTGTATATGCTTGCTCTTAATTGATGACGTGCGTACTTGAAACGTCTGCTTTTCGCTATAAAGACAAGTGCTGTTCCGACAAGAAAGGTCGGCTGTAAGATGAATAAAACTAGTGCGAGTAGAATATTTTGCAATACGGTCATGCTGGTCATCCCTTCTTTTCTTTCTCTTCATCATTTTATCATACCCACTTGGAAAATAGGGGCCTGTTCTGACAAAAACTTGAGGATAAATAAAAAAACCTTTCACTTATCGATAATAATCGATGAATGAAAGGTTTAAATAATTTATGGACGTCCAAAACCTGCTACATAGTTAGACCAGTAACCTGATGTAAATGAAGCTACTGCTACGCCAGTGGAAGTCTGTGCACCAATAAAGCGGCCCCCACCAAGGTAAATACCTACGTGGTCGACTGAACCTGACTGGTTGAAGAAAATCAGATCCCCAGGCTGCGCTTCTGACAATGAAACACGTCTGCTGGCTCCGAACTGTGCTGCTGCACTTCTTGGAATGCTTCTTCCAGCACGACGGAAAACAAACTGGGTATAACCTGAACAGTCGAATCCTGCAGGTGTCGTACCGCCATATGAATAAGGGGATCCTGTCAGACTATGTGCGTTACTGATCACCCCACCTGATGCGGCTGGTGCTGCAGGCTCTGCTTTTTCTTCAGCTGGCTTGCTGGAAGAACTAGTACTGACCTGTTCTTCCTCAGTCGCCTGTGACACATTGACTGGAGCCGCTGATTCAGCAGCTGTTCTTGATGTCTGAATTTCTTCCAGACGACGCTGACTTTCACGCTGCTGTGCTAAGAATGCTTCTCTTTCTTCTCTTACTTGGGAGCGTTCTGCTGCAATGGCAGCCATCATCATTTCCTGCTCGGCTTGATTTTCTTCCAGCTGAACTTTAGAATTTTCCAGGTTGGCAGCCAAAAGAGTCTGTTCTTCCTGTTTTTTGATAGTCAGACGTTCATTTGCTGCAATCAGCTCTTTGTCCTCTATCTGTTTTTCCATAAGATTCTGGTTCGCAGAAAACAGGGTGTTCACCACATCGATACGCCCGAACGCATCGCCAAGTGACTCGGAATCTAAAATAAATCTGAGAACATTTCCGGATTGTCCAGTGACTTGCAACGCACGAATTTGAGACTGAAGCTGCTCTTCTCTCTGTTCAATCTGTTTAGAAACGGTACTTATTTCTTTCTGAATTGCCTGCAGTTCGTCGGTTGTTTCCTGAAGCTGCTGAACCAATTCTTCAGCTTCCTTTTCAGTCGCTTCGATTTTTTCAGCAATTTCTTTCAGTCTCTGTTCTGCTTCTTCTTCCTTCGAATCAAGAGCGTCCATTTGTTCAGAGTAGTCCCCTTCTGTAAGAGGAGTAGCCTCTGCTTTAAACGGTATTCCACTCAACACAGTCATTCCAATTATCCCTGCTACAATCGCATTCTTAAATTTACTTCTAATATCCACGTCTGTCTGCCTCTTCTCTGCTATTTTGTTTTTATATGTACGAGAGGGAAGCCCCTCTCCTTAAATGATCTTAAACTTTCAGGAATTTTCTGATGGATAGTGATGATCCGACACTACCAATGACGACACCGATCATCAGAAGAAGTGCAACTAGCTGAATCAGGAACGGATTTGGTTCCAGTAAGGCAAAATAGGTTCCTGACAGATAAGTCATGATGGTATCAAATCCACTAAGATAAATATAAGAGATGATTGAAACTGGTATCAGTGCTCCGATAAACCCGATAAGCGCTCCTTCAATGAGGAACGGCCAACGGATGAACCAGTTTGTCGCACCAACTAGTTTCATGATCTCGATTTCGGTTCTTCTTGAGAAAATCGTCATCCTTATCGTGTTCGCAATTAGGAAGACAGCTGTGAAAATCAGTGCAACAATGATAACTGCTCCGACATTCCTCACAGTAGCCATGACTTCGAACAATCGGTCAGCCGTCGCACCGCCATAGTTTACATCCGCTACAAAGTTCATGTCTTCAGTCTGGTCAGCTACGTCCGATGTAACTTCAGGTGCTGCGGTATTGACGATGAACACATCGTGAAGCGGGTTGTCATCACCCTCAAACAGACCAAATTCGTCACCGTAACTTCCGATAACCTGACTCAGTTCGTCATCTCTGCTTGAGAATACAACCTGTTCCACTTCATCCAGCTCTTCAAGGTTCTGCTGCAGAGCTTCCTGATCTTCTTCTTCAGCTGCCAGATCGATATAAACTCTGACACTAACATCTTCTTCAACATCTGTTGCAAGTTTATTGACGTTCATCAGGATTGCGATGAAACTCCCTACAAGAAGCAGGGTAACTGCAACTGCACTGACCGCCGCGAAAGTCATCCATCCGTTACGTTTAATACTTTTAAATGATTCTTTAATATGTCTCCAGAATGTTCTAGCTTTCATATCCGTATCCCCCTTCTTCCTGGTCACGGGCAATACGGCCGTTTTCAACTGCCAGTACTCTATGCCTTACTCGGTTCACAATGTCACTGTTGTGCGTTGCCATGATGACCGTTGTTCCCCGATTGTTGATTTCTTCAAGCAAATCCATAATCCCCCATGCTGTTTCAGGGTCTAAGTTACCCGTCGGTTCGTCTGCGATTAGCACTCGCGGCATATTAGTAATTGCTCGAGCAATCGCTACACGCTGCTGTTCTCCACCGGACAGTTCATTTGGAAACATGCGAACTTTGTGTTTCAGTCCAACAAGATCGAGGACTTCCAGTACACGTTTCTGAATCTGTTTCGGATTTTTACCAACAACCTGCATCGCATAAGCGACGTTCTCATATACGGTCAGTCTTGGCAGGAGTTTAAAGTCCTGATAGACCACGCCGACATGTCTTCTGAGGAAAGGTACTTTCTTAGCTTTCAGTTTCACTAAGTCAAATTCCCCTACTTTTACATTTCCTTTAGTTGGAACTTCTTCTCTGTAAATCATTTTTATAAAAGTAGATTTACCCGCTCCACTTGGACCTACAACATATACAAATTCACCTTGGTCGATTCTTACATCGAGACCATTTATAGCAGTGATGCCATTAGGGTACTTTTTGTAGACATTAGTCATTTCTATCATTAAATAATCACCTATCTATTGAAATTTTAACTTCTTAACTTCTGGTCTGCTATGTGTGTGGCTTATTCCAGCCTTCATTAGTATATCATCGGGAAAACAGATGTCTGTTTTAAAACAATTACAAAAATATTTCATTGTAAGGAAATCGTATTATTATAGTGTAAATAACATGTTTTATATAACCTAATTCAACACACCTCCCCACTTTTAACTTTATTTTAATCATAAATGGGAAATTATATTATAAACACAACGGATATTCTTTTTTTTTGGGATTAACAAACCAAATCGTTTGTTACATACATAAATACACGTTTGACATATAATTATGTCCGATTTTTGACAATTCAGGACATATTGATAACTGTTCACTTGCTACCTAATAATACTTATATTAATGAATATTTAAATCAGGCGAGGAGTTCTATTTATCTTTTCAAATGCTGCTGAAAATGTCTGCTGTCCAGCCCTATAATTTTACTTAGTACTAAATTCTGAACAATAACAATAAAAGAATGATCCGATTTTCATCCGTACCATTCTTTTATATGCATATTTATCCCTGATTATAATAAACAGGTAATTTAAGAGCGATTCATTGAGGCTCGAAGATAAGACTCGATAAACGGATCCAGATCCCCGTCCATAACGGCATCAGTATTACCCGTCTCGTAATTTGTCCTGTGATCCTTCACCATCGAGTAAGGATGGAACACATAGGATCTGATCTGCGAACCCCACCCTATTTCTTTTTGTTCTCCTCTTATTTCATCCATTTCTTTCTGTTTCTCTTCCATTTCTTTCTGATACAGTTTAGCTTTCAGCATATTCATAGCTGTTTCTCTGTTAGCCAGCTGTGATCGTCCAGCCTGACTGGATGCGACAAGTCCTGTTTCTTTATGAGTGATTCTGACAGCTGACTCTGTTTTGTTGATGTGCTGTCCTCCTGCTCCACTCGCTCTGAATGTATCGACTCTTATATCATCCGGGTTGATCTCGATATCAATATCATCATTGATTTCAGGTGTCACATCAATTGAGACAAATGACGTGTGACGGCGACCACTTGAATCAAATGGAGAGATCCGCACTAGACGGTGGACCCCTTTTTCAGCTTTCAGCATACCATATGCATTCATTCCTTTAACCAACAGGGTCACACTCTTGATACCAGCTTCATCACCACTCTGGTATTCAAGCACCTCATAACTGAAGCCTTTCTTATCGATCCAGCGTGTATACATGCGGTAAAGCATTTCACCCCAGTCCTGAGATTCCGTTCCGCCGGCACCAGGATGAAGCTCGATAATCGCATTGTTCTTGTCATTCGGCTCGCTAAGCAGCATATCCAGCTCAAACTGCTCGACTGCTTTATCAAGCTCTGATAATGTCATTTCTATTTCTTCTCTTATATCCGGATCATCTTCATCCCTTAGCATGTCCATTAGAAGTTCTACTTCTTCAGTTTTTGCTTCGAGTGATGCGAATGACTGGTATACACTTTTCACTTCATTTGCTTCTTTGATGACTTTCTGGGCAGACTCCTGGTTGTTCCAGAAATCGGGGTCCGCCATCATATGATCATACTCTGCTATATCTGTTTCCAGCGTCTCTAAGTCAAAGAGACCCCCTGAAGTCTTCAACCTTCTGTTTGGCTGAAGTTAATTTTTGAGACATTTCACTAATTTCCATAGTCATCCTCCATTTAATCGTAAGGAAAAGGAACAGATAGTGTTATCCGTTCCTTTCTCCCACTATTCTTCTTATCCCATTCTCGTATGTGTATCTTCATCGTGAGAATAGGTTGGTTTTTTATTTTTTCGACGGACATTCTGTTTCTTCCCGCCATTAGGTGTAGCCTGTTCTCTTTGCAGGTTCTGTCTGATTTGAGATTTCATCAGCAGACGAGTCACTTCGTACTCGATCTCTCCAATCATTTCCTCAAACAGAGTAAAACCTTCCTGCTGATATTCGGTCAGTGGATTGAACTGTCCATATGAACGCAGTCCGATTCCTTGACGCAGCTGATCCATCTGGTCGATATGATCCGTCCATTTACGGTCAACGACTCTAAGGATAACCACTTTCTCAAATTCAAGGACCTGTTCCTTACCGTTAAGCTGAGATGTTTTCTCATCGTAATTGGCACGGGCCAAATCGACTAGCAGGTCAGTGATCTGAGAAGCCGACTTACCTTTAAGGTCATCCTGTGTCAGGTCTTCTGGATGAACAAGTACAGTATGCGCAAATTCTTCAATGTGTGCCAGATTCCATTTCGTTCTGTCTTCCTGCTGAGTATTCAGCTGAACATAACGCTCGATCGTTCTTCTGATCATCGGAAGCGTGACATAACCAAGTGATTCCTGTTCCAGAATCACTTCCTGACGCTGAGAATAAATGACTTCACGCTGTTCTCTCATGACATCATCGTATTTCAAAACATTACGACGGGTATCATAGTTGTTCCCTTCCACACGCTTCTGAGCTGATTCCACTTGTCGGCTAATCATTTTACTCTGGATCACAGCATCGTCTTCTGCAATTTTTAACCGCTCGAGAACCATGCGGATACGTTCTGAACCGAATCGTTTCATAAGATCGTCTTCAAGAGAGAGGTAGAATTGTGATACTCCTGGATCTCCCTGACGGCCGGCACGTCCACGCAACTGATTATCGATACGTCTGGATTCGTGACGTTCTGTCCCGATAACTGCCAGTCCCCCGAGTTCTTTGACTCCAGGTCCCAGTTTGATGTCAGTACCACGACCAGCCATATTTGTTGCGATCGTTACCGCACCAGGCTGTCCAGCATTTACGACAATTTCAGCTTCTCTGAAGTGATTTTTAGCATTCAGTACTTCATGAGGCACACCGGCTTTTTTAAGCAGCTTGCTGATCAGTTCTGATGTTTCAACTGCAACCGTACCGACAAGTACTGGCTGACCTTTGGCATGACGTTCTTTGATGTCTTGAACCACTGCATTGAATTTACTCTCAAGAGTCGGATATAGAAGATCGTCACGGTCGTCACGGATAAGCGGTCGGTTCGTCGGAATAGCTACAACATTCATATTGTAGATTTCTCTGAATTCTTCTTCTTCTGTCTTGGCAGTACCCGTCATCCCCGACAGCTTCTTGTACATACGGAAGTAGTTCTGGAACGTGATCGTGGCCATAGTTTTGGATTCTTTCTGGATCTCCACATTTTCTTTCGCTTCGATCGCCTGGTGAAGTCCGTCAGAGTAACGACGCCCTTCCATGATACGACCCGTAAACTGGTCAACGATTTTTACTGCACCTTCGTCAACAACATAATCGAAGTCCTTGTGCATGATAAAGTTTGCTCTCAATGACTGATCCAGGTGATGCACTAAGGCCTGGTTTTCGATGTCGTACAAGTTGGAGACACGGAAAGTCTTCTCAGCCTTTTCAATCCCTTCTTCAGTAAGGGAAATCGATTTGGACTGAAGATCGATTGTGTAGTCTTCCTCTTCTTTCAAGCCTTTTACGAAGAAGTCACAGCGCGTATAGAAAGAAGTCGAACGGTTGGCCTGACCGGATATGATCAGAGGTGTTCTCGCTTCATCAACGAGGATCGAGTCGACCTCATCCAGGATCGCAAAGTTCAAAGGACGCTGAACCATCTGTTCTTTATACACAACCATGTTGTCTCTTAAATAGTCGAATCCCAGTTCATTGTTTGTAGAATAGGTGATATCGCATTTATAGGCTTCTCGTTTTTCTTCAGATGATTTCGAGTTCAGATTCAGCCCGACAGTCAGTCCCATCCAACGGTAAAGTTCACCCATTTCATCAGCATCACGTGTAGCCAGGTAGTCATTGACTGTAACAACGTGAGCTCCTTCCCCTGAAATTGCATTGAGGTATACAGGCATAGTCGCTGTCAGTGTTTTACCTTCACCGGTTTTCATCTCGGCGATATTTCCTTCGTGAAGAGCAATCCCCCCCATTAGCTGAACTCTGAATGGATAAAGCCCCAGGACTCTTCTCGCTCCTTCTCTGATAGATGCAAAGGCTTCTACCAGCAGATCATCCAGGGATTCTCCAGCAGAATACCTCTTTTTAAACTCTTCTGTTTTAGCTTTCAGTTCATCGTCAGACAGTGCTTCCATATCGGCTGACAATGCTTCAATTTTATCGGCGATTTTCCCATATCGACGTAACGTTTTTTTATCGTTCTCAAAAATCTGCTTTAATAAATGAGCCATGAATACAAATCTCCTCTATTCGTTGATTCTTCGTACACTTCCGGATTTTCTCATACTTTATTATCATACCACTATTATCCTGCAAAAAAAAGGCTTGAGAGTTTATATCCACAGCAGTGTTCTGTTTTTGTTCATAAAAAAGGCGGACATGCTGCCCGCCTTTGGAAACGATGAATCAATCTGTTTCGATCAGTCCATATTTTCCGTCTTTACGTTTATATACGATGCTTGTTCCATTAGTATCTGCATCTTCAAAAATGAAGAAGTTATGTCCCAGCATGTCCATTTGAAGCACCGCTTCTTCTGCATCCATCGGTTTCAGACTGAGACGTTTTGTTCTGACGATCGATGCGCTCAATTCTTCTTCGTCGCCTTCAATGTTCAGATCTGCCCATAAGTCCGAATCGACCGGCTGCGGCGCATCTACGCCCTGGGAACGGCGGTTTTTTCTATTGATTTTAGTTTTATATTTTCTCATTTGTCTTTCCAGTTTATCAATGACTAAATCTACGCTTCCATATAAATCTGGGGAAGTTTCCTCTGCACGAAGGACAACATACGGAAGTGGTATAGTAACTTCTACTTTTGCTGTTTTGTCAGAGTATGTCTTCAGATTGACGTGTGCATTAGCTTCAGGAACATCCTTGAAATATTTCTCGATTTTCCCTACCTTTTTCTCCACATACTCTCTAATTGCCTGAGTCACCTCAATGTTTTCTCCTCTAACATTGTATCTAAGCATAATACTTCACCCTTCCAAATCTAGTATAATATAAGTTGTAATTATACAACCAATATTATCATCAAGCAATTATATTCCTTTATTGCTTATTTCAATTATACATGAGAGCGATTACTTTCTCAACGAAATTGTATCTGGACTTCTCTTCATTATCTGAATAGTGAAAAGGACCGGATAGAAGAAGGCTCCATCGGAAGAATCAGGTCTAAGGCATGATAAATTGTCCGACCAGTAGTGTAGATATCATCTACCAGCACAACTGGTTTCCCTCTAATCAGTCCGCCATGACAGGGATCTATATCAAAGGGCTGCGGACTTTCAAGACGCTGTTTCCTGTTTTTTCCTGACTGTCTTCCACATTGATATCTGTTTACCAAAACTGAATTGTACGTGACTCCCGAGACAGCCAGAAGTAGCTCTGTCTGGTTGAACCCCCTGGCAGAATAACTTTCTTTGGATACAGGAATGGGAATAATCAACGCTGTCTGTCCTATTTTTCTGAAATACTCTCTTACTTCTTTAACGAACAGTTCGGCAATGACGCAGTCACCTGTGAACTTGAACTGTTCGATGATCTGGCTGGCGAATTCGTTGTAAGCGTACATTGCCTCGTGAATATGGATGTGTCCCTGATATGTCTTCTGCCAGCTTAGACAATCCAGGCAATAATCGGTCTTGTCTTGAATACGGCTGCATCCTCTGCACGTCAGTTGATCATTCAGACTCTCCAGTTTCTCTCTGCACTGAAAACATAAGGTGTCGGGTTGCAGTTCAAAGCGGACCAGCGCATGTATTGTCAGGGTATTCGAATGAATCGTCCCGCACCATTTACATCTGCTCATAAGAGGAGTCCTTTCTTTTCTGCTTGTCTGTTCATCTGTCTGATCTGTTGTACTGCTCCCTTGGAGGATCTGGTCCACTCTTCAAGATAAAAAGTCACTTTGCCTTCAGGATAGTCAGCAGACCGACCGGCCCTTCCTGCAATCTGTACAAGAGCCGATTCCGTGTAGACATCGTGGTCGGCAGCGAGAACGATGACATCGATATTTTTGAATGTTACGCCTCTTTCGAGTATAGTGGTTGTTATCAAAAATTGCAGCTCTCCTTTCCGCATGGACTCTACTTTTTCTTTTCTGAATGGATCCTGAGCATGGACACTTTCAAATCTGGTGGTACTGAAAAATCGTCTTAGAGCTGGCAGAATGCTATCCATCAGTCTGATGGTCGGGATGAACAGCAGAAACTTCTGTCCCCGAGAAATAAGCATCAGAATCTGTCTGCAGACTTTGGAGGCGGATATATCACTCATAGAAAATATGTCTTTTCCCCTGATGATTTTCGGCACAGGAAGCGGGTAGCCGTGATAGCGCGCAGGCAGGATACTGGCTTCGATCTGACCCTTTGCAATTTTTCTCTGCAGCTTCCTGTCAGGTGTAGCCGTCAGATAAATAGTACTGGACTGTTTTTTAATTGCCTTTTCTGATGCATAGTACAGTCCTTCATTCTGATAATAAGGAAAGGCGTCAATTTCATCTATAATCAGTACGTCAAAAGCCTCCTTAAATCGAAGGAGCTGATGTGTCGTTGCAATCACCAGCTGAGTGTAGATATAGACAGACTCCTCTCCTCCATAAAGCAGAGCAGTCTGAATATCAGGAAAGGCTGCTTGAATCCTTGGAGCCAGTTCCAGACAGACATCTATTCTGGGTGAAGCCACGCAGACTCTCTTTCCCGCCTCCAATGCCTCACTGATTCCTTTAAACAGCATCTCTGTTTTACCAGCTCCAGTAACGGCCCATACCACACGATCTGTATATTCTTTAATAGAGAGAACAATTTCTTTAGATGCCTTTTCCTGCTGCTCCGACAAACTCCCCTGCCATTTCAAATAGGGTACGGGCTTTTTTGAAAACAAATCTGCCGCTTCACAGGTCACTAGTTTATCGCATGCTCTCACCTTTCCCAGCTGAATGCAGTACCTACAGTAGATACAATTGTTCCCGCAGATACACGGGTATCTTTCAGTAAGTTTGGAGAAAGAGCCACACCGACTGCACTGAGCTCGTCTTTTAACTATATGAAATGCCGGCCGGAATGTACACCCAGAGAGGTCACTTTCTGTATACTCAGTGAGCAGATCACTGAGCAGAAGTTCCCTGCCAATCAGATTAGTCAGGTCCACCTATCTTACCTCCTCTTTTTATCATAGTTTTCCGCTAACTAATATATTGTCCGTCTATTTTAAAACTCACGAAAAAAGGCCACCACTTTGGGTGACCTTTGAATAAATATATAAATGCTGTGGCTTACATTCTGGAGTAATCTTTCGTCCAGGACATTCCGATAGCTCCTTCGCCAGTATGAACGCCGACGACGGGTCCCAGAAAACTGAAGTTGAAGCGGACAGTCGGATACTTTTCTTCCAAGGATGCCATGAATTCTCTGGCTTCTTCTTCACAGTAGGCGTGGACAACAGTCGCCTGAATAGGAAAATGAGAGTTTTTCACAGACTCTTCAAAGACACTCTCCATCTTTCTGACTGCTTTTTTCTTGGTTCTGATTTTGTCGAATGGAATAATCTCTCCAGCTCTCATCGTGAGAACAGGTTTTATCTTAAGCAATGTCGCGACGCCCCCGGCAGTTTTAGACAGACGTCCACCTTTTATAAGATTTGTCAGATCATCGACAACGAAATAGATTTCAGTCTCTGATTTCAGTTCTTCCATACGCTCAATAATATCGTTTACTGATTTACCCAGCTTGGCCATTCGTGCAGCTTCCTTGACCTGAAAAGCCAGTCCTGCTCCTGCCAGACCTGAATCAACCGGATGGACTGAAATACCTTGTATAGATTTCGCAACGCTGAGCGCGTTCTGGAAAGTCCCCGAAATCCGGCTTGACAGATGGATACTGATGATTGCATCATAGTCATCTTGCAGACTTTCATACAAAGCCGTGAAATCCCCTACAGTAGGCTGCGAACTCGTCGGCAGCTGTTCGGCTTCTCTAACTTTTTCAAAGAATTCATCCGTAGTCATATCGATTTCTTCTTTATATACTTTTTTCCCAAAGATACAGGATAAAGGTACAAAATGAATATTTCCCTCTTTGTACTCCTGTTCATTTAAGTACGCCGTGCTATCTGTTACAATTGCAATACGCATATTTAATTTTTCACCTCCTATTATATGAGTTGACCTGGTAGACTCATTCAGCCCATTCCTGGCTGACTACGTCTCATATAAAAGACTGACTTCTATTATACACTAACACAAGAACGAATTGAAAGGGACCTGAGTATGAAAAACTTTCGAACTTTGAAACAGAACGGCCAGTATGAGCTGATTATAAAAAAATCACGCTTCATATGCACATTAGCACGAACAGAGACCGAAGAGGAGGCCCAGCAGTTTATCGATACGCTGAAGAAAGAGCACTGGAAAGCTAATCATAACTGTTCGGCCTACCTCATAGGTGAAGATGGAATGATACAACGGGCATCTGATGATGGCGAACCCAGCGGAACCGCCGGTGTGCCAATGCTTGAAGTCCTGAAAAAAAATAATCTTCAGAATGTTTCAGCAGTGGTGACCCGCTATTTCGGCGGGATTAAACTTGGAGCTGGAGGTCTAATCAGAGCCTACAGCAGTGCTGTTAGCGAAACACTCAAAGAGCTCGGTATTGTCGAAAAGAGACGCCACCAGTTTATACAGATCACCGTTTCATATCCGATGAGCGGCAGGTTGCAGAATGCTCTCCATCAGTCTACTTATCGTCTGGAATCCATTGACTATACTGACCAGGTCACATTTACCTGCCTAGTCGAGAGTGAACGTATCCATACATTCGAAGAAGAAATCACTGAGTGGACCAGTGCCCAGTTTTCTCAGTCTAACGGGGCTGAGGCATGGGTTGAAGTGCCTATAGATGTCTAAAATAAGAATAAATCGTGAAAAGTGAGCAAATCAGACTGTTATTTTCTTTGAGTCTCTTGACACTTACGGTCATTCAGCCGATAATAATACAGGATTACTTTTTTTAATTATAGTAAGGCATCGAAGGAGACAGTAAAGTGAGTAAATTAAAACCAAATTCTAGAATGTTTTCAAATCATCGTCAGAAAAAGAAAAAGCAGCGAATTATTCTAGGGATCCTTATTCCATTATTTACTGTCATTCTCATAGGAGCTATGTATGTTGCACATTTATTTGCCACGATCGAAAATGAAATCGATGCTTCATTCGTAGAAATCGACAGGCCGGAACCAGTTGAAGAAGTCAACCCTATCGATCAGCCGGTCTCTTTTCTTTTCATGGGAATCGATAACGACGAAGTGCGTGGCCTTCAATCCACTCGAGCAGATTCCATCATATATGCTACTTTAAACCCTTTAACACATGAAATGAATATGCTGTCCATTCCACGAGACACCTATGTGCCGATCATGAGAAACGGCACAGTCGTTCGATGGGACCGAATCAATGCCGCTTATGCAATCGGCGAAGAAAGCGTCATGGTCCAGACGATCGAAGAATGGCTGGACGTCCCTGTCCACTACTATGCTACCTTCAATTTTAATGCCTTTTTAGATATTATTGACGAACTTGGCGGTATCGAAATGGAAGTGCCTGTCACGATCACTGAAATGGACTCTTCCGATCAGTCCGGAGCGATCCAACTCGAAAAAGGGGTCCAAAACCTTAACGGAGAAGAAGCCCTGGCTTTAGCTCGAACACGAAAAATCGATGATGATGTTGCACGTGGTCATCGCCAGCAGCTGATTATTGAAGCGATCATTCAGAAAGCTCTTGAATTTCAGTCAATTTCCAAATATACAGCTATTGCTGAGACAGTGGGAAGCAACATGCGTACGAACATGAGAATGAGAGATATGACAGCTATTGCCCAGACTGGGTTGAACCAGGCGTTTACTGTTGAATCACATGTATTTGAATGGTCAAGTTATATTGAAAGAGACATGGACCTGGTTAGGATTCAGCCTCAGAGCTTCACTGCAATCCAGTCCGCACTTCAGGATTCCCTGAACCGTACAGAAAAAGTTGATCAGTCTAGTTTGTCTGAAGACAGATCAGAAACTCAGACCAGCAGTTCCAGCGAAGAGGCATCTGGAGCTGGAGATTCATCAGACTGACCTTGAACTGTCATAAATGTTTCATATTCATGATACAATAAAAATCACGTTTTCAGATCAGTAAGTACTATTATCTACTGAACTGGAAACGTGATTTATTTATTTTCGAAGAAAAGTTTACATCCTGTTCTTGAAAAAAGACTATTAACTGGACAGCACTAGTCTTCCCCGTTCAGTTTCCTGCCGAAATCTTTCAGCTTTTTTAATAGCGGACGACGGTCTTCTCCCACAAGCCCTATGATTTCTACAAAGAGCTCGACACCCAACATGACGAAAATAGTCAGAAGAATCGACCCGATCAGTGTTGAAAAATTATAAAGCATGGCGATTACTGAAAAAATAGCAGATACACAGTAGATAGCGAGTACTGTCTGCCTGTGTGATAAGCCCAGAGACATCAGACGATGATGAATATGATTTTTATCCGCAGTTGAAATCGACTGCCTGTTCAATTTCCTTCTTATCATGGCAAACAGCGTGTCCGTGACAGGAATCCCTAAAATAATGATTGGAAGGATAAGGGAGATAAGAGTGGCATTTTTCAACCCTTGAAGGGAGAATACACCGATCATGAATCCGAGGAACAATGCCCCCGTATCTCCTAGAAAGATACTGGCCGGCTGAAAATTATATGGCCAGAAACCTGCTATCGCCGCTACCAGGACGAATGTCATGATCGAAACCGAAACTTCTTCAACGGTGAGGAAGAAAAATCCGATAACTCCCATAGTAAGCAGGGCAATCATAGAAATACCACTTGCTAACCCATCCAGTCCATCGATCAGGTTGATTGCATTGGTCAGACCGACGATCCACAATATGGTAAAGGGCATCTGCCAGGAACCGAAAGAGAGGGTCCCGAAGTAAGGTATCGTCATCGTTTCAAGAGCCACATCCCCAAGCCCGTATACGAGCCCTGCAGCAGTGATTATCCCAATCAGCTTAACCAGAGGCTTCAACTCATATTTATCGTCGATCATCCCGGTGATGACAATCACCGATGCTCCAGCGAAAAGTGGAACGATCTGAATATACGGAATAGGCAGGAGAAAGAATGATGAAAAAAAGAAAGCAATAAAAATAGTGATGCCTCCCATCGTCGGCATAACTTTATCATGCACTCTTCGTTCTTCAGGGACATCCAGTATATTGAATGCCCTGGCGACGACTTTGAAGACCGGTGTTAAAATCAGGGTGCTGATCATGGTAAATATACAAACCATCAGCACAATAAACATATTATACATATTCCTACTCATTTCTTTAAACATTTTATATAATTATAGCATCCTGTATGGAAAAATCCCAATTGCAATTAAAAACAACTTGAATTAAACTTATTAATAACACACATTCCTGTTTTAGAAAAGAGGGCTCTATGCAATCAGACAGACAGACACAAAAAGAAAAACGAAAATTATGGGTTAAACGTAGCTTGCTGACTGCTGTCATAGCTCTTGCCATTGTAGTCGGCACCTTTTCAGGATACTATGGCTATCAAATCGTTCAGCTCCTGGCAGATGTCTCTGAAGATACTCCCGAAGAACTGAGGGATACTTCAGAAAGTGATGAATCGATCAGAGCTATGCACCCGATTTCGATTCTCGCTCTCGGACTGGACGAAGATGACGTATCGAGCCGCTCTGATTCCATGATGGTTATTACGCTGAACCCAGGGCAGGAATCAACGAAAATCGTTTCAATCCCGCGTGATACACTTATCACCTTGCCAAACAGTGACAGGCAGGAAAAAATGAACGCCCTTCATGCCATTTACGGCATTTCTGGTGTTATCGATTATATTGAAGACTACCTGGCCATTCCCTTATCCTTCTATGTAACGTTAAATTTTGACGGTCTGGTCGATTTAGTAGATGCTGTAGGAGGTATTACTGTTGACTCCCCGCTGTCCTTTACCGTACAGGACAGTGAGGAAACCTTAAATGCCATAGAGATCGAAGAAGGTATGCAGAAACTTGACGGAGAACAAGCACTCGGCTACGCCAGAATGCGGAAGCAGGATCCACGCGGTGATTTCGGTCGACAGGAAAGACAGCGTCAGGTCATCGAAGCCCTGGCAGATAAATTACTCTCTTTCGGTTCGATTGCTAATCTGACCCCCATCCTTAATGCGATTCGTCCCAATATGCAGACCAATATGACGGGACAGCAGATCATGTCTGTTGCATCAAACTACAGACCAGCTGCACAGAGTGTAGAATCCATAGAGATCGCCGGTACAGAAGATTTTGTCTACTTCCCGGAATATGGTCATGAGTTGTATGTATACCGGCCTTATGAACAAAGCCTGCTCGCTGTTCAGGAAGAACTGCAGGCCCATCTGGAACTGGAAGATGTTCTTGAGACTGGAATAGACGAAGATCTTCCTCTTGAGAACGACAACAGTTCAGATGATACCACAGATGAATCTAGAAATGATACGATTACAGACTGATCCATTACCCGATATATAGAAAAAGTGAAGACAGCCCCCTTGTACCGGGTCTGTCTTCACTTTTTATTTCGTTGCCTCCAGAAAGAACTCATATCTTGCCCCTACGTACTGGGCACGTACATATTCAAAAGGTTCATTATTTTGTGTGTAACTGACCTGTCTAAGTCTCAGGATAGGGGCTTCCCTCTTAATATGAAGCAGGTCTGCTACCTTTTCAGAGGCCCATGTCGCCGAGATAGTTTGCTCGGCTCTGGCTACTTCAAACCCCTCTTCTGATAGAGTGCGGTATAGATGACGAGTCAGCTGTTCTTTACTGAATTTCTCGACGATCCGCTGAGGAAGAGTGGCCACCTCAAAGCAGATCGGTTCCCCGTCTGCATAACGAATCCTCTCCATGACCAGAACTGCTTCTCCCCGACCGAGCTGAAGTTTTTCAGCTTCACTTTCACTGGCCCGCTTTGAGTAATAAGACACCAATGTGCTCGATGGCTGTTTTCCGAGCTGTTCTATGGTTTCTGTAAAACTTGGTATGCCGCTCAGTTTTTCCCGGACTTTATCAGAAGCCACAAATGTACCGGCACCCCTTCGTCTTTCAAGCAGCCCTTCTTCTACCAGCGAACTCACTGCTTGTCTTGCTGTCATTCTACTTACACCAAAGGTTTCAGCAAGCGCTCTTTCTGAGGGTATCTTCTGCCCTTTTTTCCATTCATTTGAAACAATCATTTGTCTCATTTTATTGTGCATTTCAATATATACAGGAATTCTGTTAGTCATTTGCATTCCTTTCTAAAAAAGAGACGATATTACAGCTGACTGGCAGCTTCCTCATCTACTATGATAACGACATCAGGATGTGTCTGAAGAATACTCGAAGGAACTTCTTCTGTTACAGGTCCGTGGACGGTTCTCGCTATCGCTTCCGCCTTGTTCTCACCATATGCCATTAATATAATCTTCTTAGCAGACATAATAGATTTAATCCCCATAGAGAAAGCATGTCTTGGTACATCTTCTTCGGAATCGAAATAGCGTTTGTTAGCATCGATTGTTTCCTGTGTCAGAGTAACTTTGTGCGTCTTACTATCAAATGGTGTTCCCGGTTCATTGAATCCGATATGTGCATTTGTTCCGATCCCGAGTATCTGAACATCGATCGGATGAGCATCAATTATTTTATCGTACTTTTCCGGCTCTGTGTTTTCATCTCCAAGTCCATCCGGTATAAATGTCTGCTTGAATGGCTTATAATCGAATAACTGTTTTTTCATAAAAGTATGGTAACTCTGAGGGTGATCTTTTGATAAACCAATATATTCGTCCAGATTGATGGCTGTCTTATCTGAAAAATCCAGATCACTTTCTCTTAATTCTCTATAAAGTGTTTCAGGAGTGCTTCCTGTTGCAAGTCCAAACACTTCCGCTCCACTTTGAATCGCTTCTTTGATCAATTCAAACGCCTTTTTCCCTCCTTCGTTTCTATCTTTTACTTTTATAATTTTGATAGTGCTATTAGTTGATTTCATGTATCTTCCCTCCTGAGATAGTAGATAAAATAGTTAAATTTTCATCCATGATGAGCAGGTCTGCATCACAGCTTGGCTTCAGCTGACCTTTCTTATTGAGTCCAAACTCTTTAGCTTGATTGAATGCACTCATTTTAACAGCTTCTTCTATAGAGCAGCCTGTATAGTCAATCATATTTCTGAACGCATCAATGAAGGTCAGGACGCTGCCTGCGAGCGACCCATTTTCAAGCCGCGCCTGCTTGTCTTTAACTGTAACAGTTTGTCCGCCCAGCTCACTTTCTCCATCAGGTAAGCCCTTCGCACGCATAGAATCTGTAATGAGCTGAATGCCGTCCGCTCCTTTAGTCTGGTAAGCAAGTCTGACCATCGGCTCTGAGATGTGATAGCCGTCCACAATCATCTCTACCATCACTTCTTTTTCAAGTAGACCATAGCCGCTGACACCAATCTCACGATGATGCAGACCTTTCTGACCATTAAAGAGATGGGTGATGTGTGTGGCTTTAGATGCCTTCAGTTCCTCGTATGAAGCGCCTGAATGTCCAGCTGAAAGAACGATCCCATTTTCAGAACAGTACTCTTCAAATTCCTCTATGTCTCCAGTCTCCGGTGCATAAGTGATCAGTTTGATCAGCCCACCGCTTTCTTCCTGCCACTTTTTAAGCGTATCAAGTTGAGCTGGTCGAATAAAAGCCTCCGGTTGAGCTCCTTTAAAGTCTTTTGATATGAATGGTCCTTCAATATGAATACCCTGGATGACTGAATTGCTTTCAGCAGCCTCTTTTACAGCTTTGACAGCAGCTTCGATCTGCTCATCGGATTGAGTGATCGTTGTTGCAAAGTAAGAAGTGATTCCCTCTTCAAGCATTTTATTGACCATTTCACCTATCTTGTCAGCGTCTGCATCCATCACATCCACTCCATATCCGCCATGACTATGGACGTCTATAAAGCCTGGGATGATCATTTTTCCATCAAGATCCTGTACTTCATCCGTTTCTTCTTCTTCAAAGGCTTCCATTTTACCTACACCAGTGATTTCCTCTGTGAAGCGGATATAGCCGTTGTCGATTTTTCCTTCGCCAGTATAAATACAGGCGTTTATCATTACTTTTGCCATGACAATCCTCCCTATATTTTATGAGACACCTAGGAAACTATAGATGCTCTATATAAGTGGATTTAGGGTTTTCTCTTTTGAGTTTTCCCTCCACTTATTTTCTTTTTTTAAATTTTTTCACATTTTTATGCTTATTACTTGACTTTTGGTTTTTGCCTACATAATCAGCGAGAACAGACCAACACTCTGTATCTC
>NZ_BAAGIQ010000027.1:0-25239 GCF_054658175.1 Alkalibacterium sp. s-m-28 | reverse complement strand
TTTGCGTCCGTCTTCCTTCAGATTCCGCCTCACGGCGGACACCCTTGACTTTCGCTAACAGTTCCTACTGCCAAGTCTGTAGTGGACTTTCACCACCAAGTTGTCGCCCATGCCGGGCGCACGAAAAGAAGCAGTCGCGCAGCAAGCGTGTCTGCATAGGAAAACTGGACGAAGCTGGGAACCTGGTTCCCTCTAAGCGATTGGCTATGCCGCCGGCAAAGCAAGGGCCGGTACCATCCACCGTCATGAAACGAAGCTTCTACGGAGCGACCTATCTGTTTGACAAAATCGGAGAACTGCTTGGTGTTACAGCCGATCTAAAAGCTTGCTTTCCTGAAAGCTATAAGCAGATACTCTCGATTGCCTACTTCTTGATTTTGGAAGATCGCAATACGATGCTTCGTTTTCCAAAGTGGGATCGCACCCATTCCCATCCTTACGGCAGCTGTATTCCCTCGCAAAGAAGCAGCGATCTGTTTGCCTCGGTTACGGAAGAAGCTAAAAATCGTTTTTTCAGCCTGCAGGCTAAGCGACGGACGGAGAATGAATATTGGGCTTATGATACTACCAGTGTTTCCTCCTATTCAGAGTCTCTTAAGCAAGTCAAATACGGTATCAACAAGGACCACGATCCGCTTGCGCAGATCAATCTTGCTTTGTTGTTTGGTGAAGAATCTGGCTTACCGTTTTACTACCGCAAGTTAGCAGGCAATATAAGCGATGTCAAAACAGTGAAGCACTTGCTTGCCGATCTAGGCAATCTTGGTTTTAGCAAGGTCAAACTCGTAATGGACCGAGGGTTTTACAGCAAGGAAAATATCGATGCCTTGTACCAAAATCATTTGAAATTTTTGATGGCCACAAAAGTATCCCTGAAATACGTGCAGGAAGAACTGAACAAGGTTCGAGATAACATCCGCACACGCGCTAATTACAATGCCAGCTACCAACTTTACAGCCATACTGCAACGATAGACTGGGAGTATTCACAGAAACGCCCGTACAAAGGCGATGTGATTGAAGGGAAACGGCGGATGTACCTGCATCTTTATTTTAGCGGTGAAAAAGCACTGGAGCACGAGAACCGTTTCAATGCGCTTCTTGATCGGCTCGAAGCAGAACTAGTTTCCGGGAACCGCAAAGCAGAACACGAAAAGCAGTACGCTAAATACTTCGAAATCACTTCAACACCAAAACGCGGGACAAAGGTAACCCCAAAACAAAAAGCCATTACCCAAGCGGAAAAAGACTACGGATTCTTTGCCCTCATCAGCAATGAAATCAAGGATCCCATCGCCGCTTTAGATTTGTACCGTAACAAAGACATCGTTGAGAAAGCCTTTGGAAATCTTAAAGAACGGTTGAATTTACGGCGCACAGCCGTTTCATCAGAAAGTTCGCTTGAAGGAAAATTATTCGTGCAGTTTATTGCATTGATCTATTTATCGTACATCAAAAAGCAGATGTCCGAAAAAGGGCTGTATAAAAATTATACGATGCAGGAATTACTGGACGAATTGGATGTCATTGAGGCATTTGAAAATCCAGGCAGTGCAGTACGAGTGGGTGAGATTACGAAGAAGCAGTCGCAATTATATAACACCTTAGGTGTTGTGCCCCCGACCACGTTATAATTTTTTGGGAATCTAGGTTTTAAAAGAAAATCAGCTGAATCAAATATCAAAAGCGGCATAATAATCGGTACCAAGTCAATGACACCAAGGGTCAAAGGCTATTTTTTAACTGCAAAACTTGAGTTATAAAGATTACTTAACAGGAAAATATAAGGAGAAAGCCAAGTATAATTTTAAACGTAAAAAGGATGCATTACTTTGGGAAGCTAATATGAAACTTAACAAAGCCAGTGGAATGGATATTGGGAGCAACCCTTATTTTTATGATTACTTTGAGAAATGGATTGATACATATAAATCAGTACCCAATGTATCAGCACGTACGTTTGATAATTATGTTACCACGAAGAACCATGTTAAAACATATTTTGAATTTGTAAAAATAAAAAATATAACAAAGGTGAACTACCAAACGTTCTTAAATGAACTAGCCTCTAAAAAAGCTAAATCAACTAATCAGAAGATGAATAAACATATCAGGTCATGCGTTAAGGATGCCATTGAATCAGGTATAATAACAAAAGATTTCACGTATAATGTAACGGTATCTGGATTAGAAGGACAGTCTGAAGAAGATAAATTTTTATCTGAAGATGAAATCAAACGTGTAATGTCTGAAATAAGAAATGGGATAACTTTAGATATGACCACTCGTTGGATGGCTATTCTACAATTTGCTGCTGGATTACGATATTCAGAAGTAGCTGGTTTAACAGTTGATGATCTTAAAAATAATACATTACGTATCAATAAAGCCTGGGATTTTAAAGGGAAAAAACTAGGGCCAACTAAGAATGGCCTTAATCGGACGATTCGTATTGAACCTGCCGTTTTTAAAGAGTTGAGAGCCTATGCCATCAAAAAGAAAGAAATGAACTTAAAACAAGGTATTTCCAACGATTTACTCTTTACAACTATTGAGGGTCTACCACCCTCTCATACTGCGATGAACAAAACTCTTAGAAGAGCATGTAAAAGAGCTGATGTGAAAAAAGTGACGTCTCATGCTTTACGACACACACATGTCTCTTTACTAATTTATCATGGTATGGATATAGTAAGCATATCTAAAAGAATTGGACATTCTAGTCCAACAACAACTATCGAAAAATACTCTCATATCATTAATGAGTTAGAGCATAAGAATGATCAAATCTCGGATGAAATGATTGCTAGCATCTTCTAAATTTGTTCAGAAACTATTCAGAAATTTATTCCTGAATGGCGATTTATGCCGGTTATCTAATTGTCTGATGATGATTAAATCAGTATAGAGGTTGATAACGAGCATGTATTTAAGTTCTCCCGAAACGTATAAAAAAAGCAAGTGATCCTGAAGATCACTTGCTTTTTTTATTTGATCCTCTTTCCAATACAAATAGAACCGGCAGACTATCCACAGCCTGCCGGTTCTATTTATTATTATTTCTTAAAAGTACAGGTGATCAATAAAGGTGCAAGTAGTTGTCTTTCTCCCACTGACTGACCGCAGCTTTATAAGAATCCCATTCGACCATTTTAGCTTTAACGAAATTCGTATAGATATGATTACCTAAAGACTCCTTGATCACATCATTTTTCTTCAGTGCTTTAAGAGCGCTATGAAGGCTGGTAGGTAAAGACTTGATTCCCTGCTGTTCTAGCTGAGCCTCGTCCATATCATAGATGTTGTCATTCGTTTCTTCAGGTGGTGTCATTTCATTGGTGATGCCGTCCAGTCCAGCTTTCAGCATCGCTGCTAATGCCAGGTAAGGATTAGCCATCGGATCAACTGAACGTACTTCCAGACGAGTAGACATGCCTCTTGATGCTGGAATTCTTATCATCGGTGTACGGTTGCTTCCAGACCATGCGATATATACAGGAGCCTCATAACCAGGTACCAGACGCTTGTACGAGTTAACGGTCGGATTGGTAACTGCAGTAAATGCCGGGGCATGATGAAGCAGGCCTGCCAGAAATTGATACGCTTCTGTACTTAATTGTCTTTCATCCGACTCATCATAAAATACATTCTCGTTATTTCTGAATAAAGACATGTTGCTGTGCATGCCTGAGCCATTAATACCAAATACAGGTTTAGCCATGAATGTCGCATGTAATCCATACTTACGGGCGACCGTCTTAACAACTAATTTAAAGGTCTGAATATTATCACAGGCTTCAACTGCATCTGCATACTTCCAGTCGATTTCATGCTGTCCAGGGGCCACTTCATGATGACTCGCTTCAATTTCAAATCCTAGATCTTCCAGTTCAAGAACGATATCCCGTCGGCAGTTTTCAGCCAGATCAGTTGGAGCCAAATCAAAGTATCCACCATTATCATTAGGTCTTTCAGTTATTTCATCGTTTTCATCTAGTTTAAGTAAAAAGAATTCAGGTTCGGGCCCAAGATTGAAAGACGAATAGCCCAAATCTTTTGCTTCTTTAAGTACACGTTTCAAATTGTTTCTCGGATCTCCCAAAAACGGCGTCCCATCAGGATTCACGATATCACATATCAATCGTGCCACACGCCCTTTTTTAGTCGATTCCGTTTCCCAAGTAAATACCAGCCAAGTATCAAAGTCTGGTTTCAGATACATGTCCGATTCCTGTATACGAACAAACCCTTCGATAGAAGATCCATCAAACATCATTTTGCCGTCCAGAACTTTATCAAGCTGACTTACAGGCACCTCTACGTTTTTTACTGTTCCCAGTATATCTGTGAACATCAAGCGCAAAAAGCGTACATTACTCTCTTTTACATCTTTCATTATTGTTTCTCTGGTCACCTTTGTCATGTCTTCCTCTCCCCTATCTATACCACTTGTTGTATTACTTACATTTAGGTTGCTATTAAAAGCACTTTTGAATGGTACCACTAGATGATGCACCATGCAATAGGAGGTTAATATGTAAATGAAATACGGTTATTTACAGAAGATTATTAAGTTCAAGGTGAATATACTTTCGATAATTAATAACCCACCTGCCTCCCTGCTGCTTTTCAGCAACAGGAAGACAGGTGGGTATATTTTAATAGAGTTCAAAGTAACGATCGGTTTCCCACTGCGTAACAACCTTGGTAAAGTTATGCCAGTCTGCAGATTTCGCTGCGACAAATCGTTCAAAAATATGCTCTCCTAATCCGTCGATAATTGTTTGATCTTTTTTAAGAGATTCAATTGCTTCATAAAGGTTCTGTGGCAGAGACTGTATATTATTTTCGTCCCGCTCGATCTGGTCCATATTATAGATATTCTTGTTAACTGGACTAGGCGCGCTTTTTGCTTCACCGATGCCTTTTAGTCCTGCTTTGAGCAATACTGCTAATGCCAGATACGGGTTAGCTGTCGGATCTACGCTTCGCAACTCAACTCGCGTAGAATTGCCTCTAGAAGCCGGTACTCTAACGAGTGGGGTTCTATTAGTTCCTGACCAGGCAACGTAAACAGGTGCTTCATATCCAGGCGTCAGACGCTTGTATGAGTTGACTATCGGATTACATACCGCAGTGTAGGCTTGAGCATGATCCAGAAGGCCTGCAATGAACTGGTAAGCTGTTCCACTTAATCCATCTTCAGATTCAGAATCGTAAAATGCGTTACCCTCTTCATTGAAAAGAGACATATTGAAATGCATACCGGATCCACTGATGTTTTCGATCGGTTTAGGCATAAATATCGCATGAAGGCCGTGCTTTCTGGCTACCGTCTTGACAATCAGCTTGAATGTCTGGATATTATCACATGCTTCAACGGCATCTGCATATTTCCAGTCAATTTCATGCTGTCCGGGAGCAGCTTCATGGTGGCTTGCTTCTATTTCAAATCCGAGAGCTTCCAACTCCAGAACAATGTCTCTACGACAGTTTTCAGCCAGATCTGTAGGCGCCAGATCAAAGTAACCACCATTATCATTTAATGTTCTGCTCGGTTTACCATTCTCATCTAGTTTAAAGAGGAAAAATTCAGGCTCTGGTCCCAGATTAAAGGATGTGAAGCCAAACTCCTTCATTTCCTTCACAACACGTTTAAGGTTGTTTCTTGGGTCTCCCGCAAAAGGCTGACCGTCAGGCATGTGGACATCACAAATAAAACGGGCAATCTTGCCGTCACCATTTTCAAGTTTCCATGGGAATATCAGCCATGTATCTAGATCAGGATGCAGCTTCATATCACTTTGATCAATTTCTACAAATCCATCTATTGATGAGCCGTCAAACGCCATTTCATTATTCATGACTTTTTCCAGCTGACTAACTGGTACCTCCACATTTTTGATTACTCCATCGATATCTGTAAACATCAATCGGAGAAACCTCACATTCTTCTCCTCTGCTTCTTTTCGAATCGTCTCTTTTATCTCGGCGGACATAGTCCTGTCATCATTCCTTTCACCACTTCTCAGCGGCTCTTTTTATTCATACATATTAGGGTACTAGTAAGACAGACTGATGTCAAACGAGAGGTCTTGATGTGTGAATTCAAAATTATACACTCTTCTGTTCATTTTTTAGATAGAAGCAAAAAAAAGCCGAGATCAGCTGATCTCGACATAACAAAAGTAATTACTTTTTATTTTACTGCGTCTTTCAATGCTTTACCAGCTTTGAATGCAGGGACTTTGCTTGCAGGGATCTGGATTTCTTCCCCAGTTTGAGGGTTACGTCCTTTACGTGCAGCACGATCACGTACTTCAAAGTTACCAAAGCCAATTACTTGAACTTTTTCACCTTCAGCTAGTGAATCTTTGATTGTTTCGAAAACCGCTTCTACTGCTGCAGTCGCGTCTTTTTTAGTAAGGTCAGCTGTTGCTGCTACTTTTTCGATTAATTCTGCTTTATTTGCCATTGTATTCTTTCACCTCCTCAAAAGAAGATCGATGCATGAAGACCATTAAGTCCACTTGCGATCTTGCAACATTCCTTTGTTTTGAATGTAATGGGTGAAATAGTCTATTCTTGACATTTCATTTAAAAAGATACCACAGAATCGTTGATACTGCAATGGTTTTGTCAAATTCTCTTCCATTCCTCACATAGGGTCAGCCGATTATTTTGTTAGAAACTACTTTCGTCGTCTCGGTATAATACGAATAGGTGTTCCTTCAAATCTGAATGTATCACGGAATCTGTTCTCCAGATACCTTGCATATGAAAAGTGCAGCAGCTCCGGATCGTTCACAAATATAACGAATGTCGGAGGTGATACAGCGACTTGGGTCGTATAATAGATCTTCAGACGGCGCCCTTTATCAGTAGGCGTCGGATTCGTAGCGACGGCATCCATCACGACATCGTTCAAGATTGAAGACTGAATTCGAAGATTTCGGTTCATAAATACTTCTTCAATTTTATCCGGCAGCAGGTGAAGACGCTTTTTGGTCATAGCGGATACGAAAATGATTGGAGCATAGGCTAAGTACTGAAACTCATCTCTGACATCCAGTTCAAATTCCTTCATTGTATTTGTTTCTTTCTCAATCGTGTCCCACTTGTTGACGACCAGTATGATTCCTTTGCCAGCTTCATGAGCATAGCCGAATACACGCTTATCCTGCTCTCTGATACCTTCTTCAGCATTAATGACACATAAGACCACATCAGAACGTTCAATTGCTCTCATTGCTCTTAGAACACTGTATTTCTCTGTATCTTCGTATACTTTCCCTTTTTTACGCATGCCTGCGGTATCGATCATGACAAAGTCACGGCCATCTTTCGTTTCAAAACGAGTATCTACCGCTTCTCTAGTCGTTCCTGCTATATCAGAGACAATGACTCTTTCCTCTCCGATAATGGCATTGACCAGGCTGGATTTGCCTACGTTGGGTCTTCCGATCAGACTGAACTTGATCGTTGATCCATCGTATTCTTCTTCCATATCTTCAGGGAATTCCTTAATCACTGCATCCAGAACATCTCCAAGACCCAGTCCATGAGACCCTGATATAGGATACGGCGTACCAAGACCTAGTGAGTAAAACTCATAGATTTCCGTACGTAATTCCGGATTGTCTGCTTTATTGACAGCCAATATGATCGGCTTCCCAGACTTGAATAATAAAGGCGCAACCTGTTCGTCTGCATTAGTGACACCTTCTCTGACACTGGTCAGCATGATGATCACGTCAGCTTCTTCGATAGCAATTTGAGCCTGATTTCTAATCTGAATATTCAATGGTTCATCTTCCATAGTGATCCCACCGGTATCGATAAGAGAGAATTCTCTACCCAGCCATTCGGCATCAGCATAGATTCGGTCTCTTGTGACTCCCGATGAATCTTCTACTATAGAGATACGTTCGCCAACTATTCGATTAAAAATAGTGGATTTGCCCACATTTGGTCTTCCAACGATCGCTACTGTTGGTTTAGTCATTCAAACACCTTCTTCCATGACACTTTGCTTTAAATAGTCACACCCAACTAAAGCAGGCATAATACCTGCTTTAGTTGGGTGCGGTAATAATATACCGATTTGTTTAGCTGACTAGTCTTCGTCGCTGTCGTTATCCATAAATCCCGATAACTGATCGCCGATCTGGTCACCTAAAGTAAACGCACCTTCGTCATCATCATCACGAAGTGAAGGCTGTTTAACTGAAGGTCTTTCGTTCTGAGAAGACTGCTGAGGTGCTTCCTTAGCAGGAGCACTTTCAGTGTTTTCTGACAAAGCTTTGATACTTAGAGAAACTCGTTCTTCCTGAGGATTGACACTCAGAACTTTCACTTCAATTTCTTCGTCTTTAGCTACAATTTCATGAGGAGTTTCCACATGTTTATGAGCCATTTCGGAAATATGAACTAATCCTTCAACACCAGGTTTCACTTCAACAAAGGCGCCAAAGTCAGTCACTCTTTTCACTTTACCTGTTACAACTGTTCCAGGTGCAAGCTCTTCTTCAACATTGTCCCACGGTCCAGCTAGTGTTTCCTTGATAGATAGGGAGATGCGTCCCTGTTCTTTATCGACTTTTAGGACTTTAACGTCTATCTGATCACCAATAGACAACTTGTCTTTAGGATGATTGATACGCTCATGAGCAATTTCTGAAATGTGAACCAGACCATCTGCACCACCGACATTGACGAATGCGCCAAAGTTGGTCAGACGAACGACTTCACCAGAAACTACAGATCCTTCTTCAAGGTTTTCAAGAGCTTTCTCTTTTTCAGCAGCCTGTTCTTTTTCAAGCAGAACTTTACGAGATAAAATCAGCTGGCGCTCATTCGGATCGATTTCTAGAATCTTAAATGTGTAGGTTTGTCCTTCAAACTGACTTAAATCGCTGACAAATGATGTATCCATCTGAGACGCAGGTACAAACCCTCTAACGCCCAGATCAACTGTCAATCCGCCTTTAACTACTTTAGATATAGGTGCTTCAACTGTTTCATCATTATTATATTTTTCCTGAAGCTCTTCCCAGACTTTACGCTGATCGACACGCTTCTTGGATAGTATGAAGCTTCCCTGTTCTTTATCTTTTATATCTCTTAGTACGACTACATCGATAACATCTCCGACAGAGACGATATCTGATGGATGATCAAAGCGTTCAGAAGCAAGCTCTCTAGGAGGGATGTGCCCTTCCTGTCCTCCACCAAGACCGACAATAACTTGTTTTTCATTATCGATGGCGAGTACTTCACCTTTGACTAAATCACCCGGTGTAATGTCGACAACGTCTTTCATAACGTCTGACATTGACTCCGAATGCGTGTCATCTGTTTCAACAGCAGGCTGAACTTGAGCCTCTTCGTTTTCTGCAATCACATCTTCTGGAGATGTATCAGCAGACGAATTTACTTCAACTTGTTCATTCGCTGTTTCCACCGCTTCTTCGTTTGTCACTTCTTCTTCATTTCTGTTTTCTTTTTCTGTCATCTTTGTATGCCTCCAATACCAATAATTCCTACACTATTAATTGTACCGAATATGCTTTTTAAATTCCAGTAAAACATTTTCAGTTAAAAATCACCGTTTAGTTTAACTTAGTGCTAATCAATGACTTGATTTTTTCGACTACTTCTTCAATAGACAATTTAGTCGTATCGATGCGCACCGCATCCTCTGACTGCTTAAGCGGTGATGTGTCTCGCGTTGAGTCCTTATAGTCCCGTTCAGCGATATCTTTTTTCAATTGTTCCAGATCAGAGAAAATACCTTTGCTTCTGTTTTCCTTGTGGCGGCGTTCAGCCCGCTCCATTACGCTAGCCACCAGAAAAATCTTTACATCCGAATCCGGAAGAACAACTGTACCAATATCTCTTCCGTCCATGACCACACCATTATTTTCAGCTAGTTTCTGCTGACGGGTCACCATCTCTTCTCTTACTAGCGGGTGAGCCGCTACGATTGAAACAGTATTGGTCACATTATTCTTACGAATATCTTCAGTGACATCTTCATTGTTCAGATAGACAGACTGGGCCATGTTTCTCTTTTTCAGAGTGATTTCTGTATGTTTGAGGAGCTCTAATAGTGCGCCCTCATCTTTAATGTTGACATTCTTTCTTAAAGCTTCAAAAGTCAGCGCTCTGTACATTGCACCTGTATCGACATATATCAGGCCAAGATCATCTGCTATGCGTCTGGCCACCGTACTCTTCCCCGAAGAAGCTGGTCCATCAATAGCAATCGTTACATTATGGGTTTCCATTCACTTTACACATCCAATATAATATTTTAGCAATTATTTAACTCGGAGTTCCTGTCCTACATATACTGTTTCTACCGTCAAGCCGTTCAGCTGCATCAGCTCTTCAGTACTCATGCCGTGATTCAGAGCGATACGGTACATATTATCTCCTGCTTTAACCGTATAGTATTCTCCCTGACCAGCAGGTTCTGGTTCAGGTTCAGGCTCGGGCTCGGGTTCGGGCTCTGGTTCTGGCTGAGGTGCCGCTGGCTGCTCAGTTACTGGGGGTGTCTGAACACTTTCCGGTTCTTCGTCCGGCTCAGACTCCTCTTCAGGTTCAACTTCTGGCTCTGGTTCCTCATCTTCGATTTCCGGTTCTTCCTCTTCCGGTTCTTCTTCATCATTGACAGCCAATGACTGCTCAACTGAGGGGGATGAGGGATCCTCGGACATATCTTCCCTGTTTGAAAACCATGCATACGCAGAGATAGGTAAAATAATTAATAATGCCAAAAAAATCACGGTTACTGTTAAAATAGGGGAAATACGCTGTTCTCTTTCTCGCTTCGCTTTTCTGGACATCGGTTCATCATCAGTATAATCAACTTCTTCATCAAAACGTTTGGACCAGAGTTCTTCCATCGATTCACGATCTTTTTTACTCATTCATATACTCCTCTCAAACTAATCGTGTCTCATTATATCATAGAATCCTTATTCTTTGAGTCTAGCTTTGCAAATTAAATAAGAATTTTAGCTTGTCCTGCCACAGATCTTCACTCTTTTGTAATAAATTGGGCCATTCAAGTGGTTCATAAGGAAGTGAGAGGGTCCGGATGCACCCAGTGCAGCAGCCATTACGTCTAACTTCCGGTTTTTCACCAAAATAATCGAGTAGAACTTCGCGTTTGCATCCCTGTCGTTTAGCGTAATCCACCATGGTCCTTAGCTGGACTGATTTATGTGTCTGATAACGGTCAACCATTTCAGCAGCCTGTTCAAAAGGAATGTTCTGCTCTATAAAATGCCGACTTATATTTATCTTGGTGTCGCCTTTCAGATGATCGAGTGTCTCAGCATGTCTGTAAGCGAAAATCAGTTCATCTCTGTTCGGTAGAGTATTTTCCTGCAGTCTCATCTGGATCGCCTCATCGCCATTTTCATAAAGAAGTAAAGCGACCCCACCTTTTCTGTCTCTGGAACACCTGCCGATTTCCTGCAGGTACATCTCCGGACTTCCAGGTAGATGGTAGTGAATGATGAATCTGATATCCGGCTTATCGATCCCCATCCCAAAAGCACTGGTAGCACAGATAACGGGTAAGGCATCTGATAAAAATTGAGACTGTATCCTGCGCTTGTCCTCTTTATCCAGATCACTATGGTAACTTTCACAGGGAATCCCCATTTGTGATCGTATCAGTTCGGCCAGTTGATCGGCAAGTTTCTTACTGGAAAAATAAATAATGCCAGGTCCTTTGAACTCACTGACTGCATGTAGCAGCCGGTCCTGCTTGTCTCCGGCAGACTGTTCCACTCTCAGTTGTATAGACGGCCGGTCCACAGGATAAATAATCTGGTCCACTTCTGATCTGAGGTTAAGTACCGAAAGAATATCCTTTCTCACCTGTTCAACTGCCGTAGCAGTCAGTGCCAGTGTCAATGGATTGTTCAGTTCATGCCTTACTTTGCCCAACTTAAGATAGTCTGCTCTGAAATCCATTCCCCACTGAGAAATGCAGTGAGCTTCATCAACGACAAGAAGAGCAAGATCGATTTTTTTGAGCTGATCGATCATCCCTCGCTGCTGAAGCATTTCGGGAGACACGAATATAAATTTATATGCTGATAAATTCCGAAGAATATCCTGCTTTTCCGTATAGGAAAGAAAACTGTTCAGTGCAACTACCGACTTTTCACCGCTGCTTTTCATTTTTTCCACCTGATCTTCCATAAGTGAAAGCAGTGGCGAGATGATGACAGTCGATCCGCCAAGAATGTATGATGGAAGCTGATAACAGAGCGTTTTCCCCGTGCCTGTCGGCAGCATGACAAGTGCATGCCTCTCTGCAAGAACACTGCTTATCGCTTCTTCCTGTCCAGGGCGAAACTTATCAAATCCAAATTTGTCATTTAAAAGTTTTTTAGCCTGATTACTCCTGTCATTTATCATAAAAATCCACGGATCCTTTCGATTTCAATTAATCGATACCAGAAAAACTCAAGCTGTTGAATCTCCTGTTGTGCCTGAGCATAGGTTAGAGACGGATTGTTTTTAAAAAGTTCTTTCAGTCGATCTCGAACACGCTCTGGAATTAATGATTCGTACCCTTCATACCGAGTCATCAGCACTGCTTCAAGAACATGTTCTTTTATCGTATTCTCTTTTACTTTACGCAGGGCTGCTGTTTTATGAATCGTACTTCCATTCATTAAAAGTGTCAGACTTCTATAGGCACTAGCACTGAGTCCATAATGACAGGACTTGTGAACACTCTCCCACAAAGATTTCAACAGGACCGATTCATCAAGAGACTGGTCTAATCTGGCCATGAGAATCTCTGTAGTGATCAGGACTTCTAAAGGTGTCATATCATATTTCTGAGCTGTCTGTCTTTTAGTCATCCCTTCATAGTTATGACCGATCATCTGATCTACCATAAATGAAGGATATACATCTGGCAAGGTCTCGAGAAACACCTTAATCTCTTCCGACCATTTTACAGACAAGGATCTCTGAGGAAAACCTTGTTCTGCTAACCATTTTTTTATGCGGTTCTGACTGATTCTGTTACTGATATAAGGCATATATTCCTTGTTACCATAACTGAACTCAGATAAGATCTGGCTGACAAATATGAACGAATGCCAGAATTCTTTACGTGTCAGCGAACTGGACATATCCAGCCTGCAGTCCAGCATTGTATACTCTGAAATGAATGCTTGTTTAGCCTGCTGACCTTTGGTAGTCGCCTGGTATCGTCCTTCTTTTTCTGAGAGCCAGCCCAGAGCTGACAGTTTATACATCCTGTCTGTCCATTGTGCTGTAGATAGTGACAATGGAGAAAGAAAAAGAGATTGGAGCTGATTCTTCTCAGCAGTAAATAGGGTGGAAGGCGTCCGCTTTCCTTCTGCGATCAATTCCAGCTGTCTGATTGAAACAGCTGTTTCCTGAGAAAACAAGTAATTGATGTAGTTCAATTCAAACCTTTGTGTCATACGTCACCCACTGTATTCATATTAGTTTCTCCACCTCTACAATACACTATACAAGCAAATAATTTAAGTTCTTTATTATGTCATGTAATTTTGCAGAAGGAAACGTCGCCTGTGAACTGAACATGTAAAAGGCCTGCAGAGACTTGAACAGAAGCATTACAGGAGTGACCCTGTCATGATCCATACAAATTTCTGCAGACTGAAGTGTTCATATACAACGATACTTAATGTGTCTTCTTAAGATTGAGATACAGTAACCTGTGTCTGCTTCTTACGATTAATTTTCTTTCTAGTCTTATCAAGCCAAGGTTTAAGTTTCGAAAAGGCAATAAAGAACAGTACTGCTACTATAGGACCTTTAATCATATTGAAAGGCACAATAGCAAACAGCAGATAAGTTCTCATTGGTCCGACACTGAAACCCATTACTGCCATATAGGCAGGTGCAATAAACAGCCAGTTTGCTAAAGCCATAGTTGCAGTCAAAGAAACACTAGCAGCACCGCCAGCAAGAAGTTTAAATTTCAAGGCAGTTCCTTTTTTTGCGATAATCAAGTACAGCGGAAATGTATAAGATAATGTTGCAATAAAAGCTGCTGTATCTCCAATCGGAAATCCCATTTCTCCGCCCTTTTGAGCGTACGACAGGAGTGAGCGAATGAATGCAATAGCAACACCAGCCAGTGGTCCGTAGACATACATTCCGAAGAGCACCGCAAGATCACTGAAATCTATTTTCAGGAATGGTGATCCGGGCAGTATTGGGAATGAAATCATGGATATGACCCATGCAAGGGATGCCAGCATAGCAATGCCTACCAGTCGTTTTGTTTTGTTATTTGTCATAATAAATCCTCCTGAAAGGATCCATCCTGCTTAGGGTGAACTTAATGATGAGAGTGTTCTGGCCTCTGCTTGTCTGATACTTGAAGCAGGAAAGACAAAAAACTCTGCCAGTTCCCCACCTCAGGTCACTAACAGAGCAAAAAGACAGAATTTATTTTCAGTCAGAAAGCTCCATCTTCTTTATCCAGACTATACTGTCGGTACTGGAATTACACCAGTTCAGCAATCACTGATCGCTCGTGGACTTTACCACCGGTCGGGATTTACACCCTGCCCCTGAAGATGAATCGTTATATTTATTTCTGATATTATTATACTGAGTATAATCGATGAAGTCAAGCGCTCTTGCTCAACATTACACAGGACACTAAAACTATTGACATTATTCACTTTCCCCAGTTTCGATCGGAAGATGAATAAGGAACGACGCCCCTTTTCCTAATGTTGATTCGACTTCTATATACCCTTCATGTGCTTCTACGATGTTCTTAACTAATGACAGTCCAATGCCTGTACCATTTGCATTGAATGAGTAATTATTTCGGGATTTATCTGCTTTGAAGAATCGGTCGAAGATATACGGAACATCTTCTTCCGGTATTCCAGTCCCAGTATCTTTCACGACCATAACTACTTCGTTCAAGTCCTGCTCATTGTATAGCTGTAGCGTCACGACTTTTTCAGACTTATCAGTCATACTTGTGTGTCTGATCGCATTATTTATTAAATTGACAAACACCTGATCCATCTTATCTTTATCCATGACGAGATGAACGTCTTCTTTAGGCATGTCAAGCTGAAGCGAGACTTCGGATTCATTCGCCATTTTATCAAAACGGAAAAGCAGGCTTCTCAAGTAACTGTTAAGGTTCACATCAGTTTTCTGAAGCTCGATATAACCTGCTTCCATACGTGACAAATCAAGCATCTCATTTACCATACGGTTCATTCTCTGTGATTCATCACGAATGATCGCCGCCATCTCTTTTTTCTCTTCAGTGCTTTCCGCAACGTCGTCGAGTATCGCTTCACTGTAACCCTGAACCATGACCAGAGGGGTTCTCAATTCATGAGAGATATTATTGATAAAGTCGACTCTCATTTTATCAAGTCGATGTTTCTTCGTCTGATCATTAGTTGAAACAAGAATACCTCTTAAGTCTTCAGTAAAATCATCTACTAGAGGGAGAATCGTTACATCGTGATAAGATTCTTCCATTTCGATTGAAAACTCTCTGATTTTCTTATGTGTAACCACTTCCCGCAGCTGGTCCCCCAGATCGATAAACTCTTCATCATGTGAAAATGCAGATTTTTCGATTTGATATTGGGTAAGAAATAAGTCCCCGACCGGGTTGGACAGCAGGAGGGTCAGTTCTGAATCATAATAAAGAATACCTGTTTCGATGTTTTCCAATATATGAGCAAGCAGTTCTTTTTCCTGCTTAACCACTGTCCTGTTCGTTTCAAGTGAATGACCCATTTTATTCATTGCCATAGCCAGTTCAGACAAATCATCTCGCCCAGAAATCGGAAGCTGATGACTAAAATCGTCTCTTGCAAAGTCAAATGCTATATTCGTCATCGCATTTATTGGTTCGGACACATTTTTTTTGAGATACATGTAATAATAAGCTGCAATAAGCAGGTGAAGGATAGTCAAACCAGTAATGACCCAGGTCATCTGTCTCTCAATTGAGATAAGAAAAAATAGATCCGCATACGAGTATAGGATGAGTTCCTCTTCTTCTGTAGATGTCGGCTGGATACGAAACACAAAAGGAATGTTATAACTCACTTCATTATCCTGATCTGAGCGTATATTCACATGTTCCTCCTGGGGCTGAAAGTTCTGGATGATATCCGGTTTATTTTCCATTGTATCAAGGACATCCGCTGGAAAAGAGTAGACCCATGCTTCACCAGCTGGAGAATCGAACGTTTCAGAAGCCAGAGCGAAATGAATACTCGAATGGAGATTATTAATAGACTCAATGTTATCTATTAAAAAATGTGGATCCGCAATAGCTAAGCGTTCCACATTTATAATAATTTCTTCAAAGTCATTCATGAAGTTTTCTTTAATCTGCTGGGAATAAAATACACCGTAAAACACTGTAGTAGCAATAAAAGAAAATAGAGTGATACCAAAGGTGATAAGCCATATCCTGATTGCAACTACATTGATTTTCATGCTGTCTACTCCTCTTCTTCATGAGGATAAGAATTCAGCTTATATCCTAGTCCCCAGACTGTCTCGATCATTTTCGCTGCCACATCAGATTCTTTTTTGAGCTTTTCTCTCAAACGTTTAACATGGGTATCAACTGTTCTCAAGTCCCCGAAAAATTCATATTTCCACACTTCTCTTAAAAGCTGCTCTCTGCCAAAAATCTGATCAGGTGCTGACATGAGGTAATGAAGCAAATCATATTCCTTCGGAGTCAGATTGACAGTTTTCCCGTCCGCAGTAACACGTCGGGAATCGTTGTCGATTTCAAGATGAGGAAGCTTGAGGGTATCTGAAACATCTCCTGCAGCATCTGTTCCACCTGCGCTTGATTTTGTCCGCTTAATGATCGCTGCTACACGTAAAACGATTTCTCTTGGACTGAAAGGTTTAACGATATAATCGTCTGCTCCTACTTCAAACCCTTGTATCCGGTTTAGCTCTTCCCCTTTTGCCGTAAGCATCATGATAGGTGTCTCTTTTTCTTTTCGGATTTCTTCAGCTACCTGAATCCCGTCCATCTCAGGCATCATGACATCGAGCAGAATCAGGTCATATTCATTTTCCAGTGCGAGGTCCAGAGCAATCCTGCCGTTTTCAGCTTCATCAATATCGTAATCAGCTTTTTCAAGATACATTTTCAGTAAACGTCTGATTCTATCTTCATCATCTACAACTAATAACTTTTTAGCATTCCCTTGACTAGTCTCTTCGGTCACTTTAAGACACTCCTCTAAATAATAGTGGGTTCGTTCACTTATCGATCGCTGTTGATCTCTTGTCTATCATTATAAATGAAGAACAATGATACTTCCAATCATTTCGCCTGTGATCCGGTGGGTTAGGACTCTTCGACAAGCTGCTTGAGTTTATTGACCTCGAACTGTTTAAGTTCTCTCCATTCACCTGATTGAAGCCCTTCAGCAGTCAGGAAGCCGTATTTATCACGATTCAGTTTCTCGACTGGAAAGCCGACACTTTTAAGCATCTTTTTAACCTGATGGTTTTTCCCCTCATGAATCGTCAGTTCCACAAGACTAGTATTTTTTTTAGAATCCACATCAATAATTCGCGCTTTAGCCGGTCGTGTCTTGTATCCATCGATCACTACGCCTTTTTCTAGTCTGATTACAGATTTTTTATCGATCAGACCAGTGACTTTAGCAATATATGTTTTTTCCACGCCAAATTTAGGGTGAGTCAACTGATTTGTCAATTCACCATCATTGGTCAAGATAATCACACCAGTTGTATCATAATCCAGACGACCTACAGGATAGATGCGCTGTTCAACCCCGGAAAGCAGATCAACAACTGTTTTTCTTCCTTTAGGATCATCTGCGCTCGAGATTACACCCCTAGGCTTATTTAAAAGAAAATAGTACTTCTGTTCCTGTACAATAGGGACACTGTCCACTTCAATCAGATCAGTCTTTTTTACATTAATCCCCATTTCTTTCACTACTGCACCATTCACCTTGACTCTGCCCTCTTTTATCATCTTTTCAGACGCTCTTCTAGAAGCTACACCTGCGTGAGCCATGACTTTCTGTAAACGTTCCATAAACGTTTCTCCTCCATCTCTAGTATCAGACTATAACTAAAAATCAGCTGACTCTTCAAATAAACTCTGATTAGTCAATTCTTCTTCCAGTTCTAGTTCAGGTAATTCTGTTAAATCGTTCAAGCCGAAATAATCGAGAAAATAGTCAGTCGTACCGTAAAGTACAGGTTTACCGGGAGCATCAAGTCTTCCAATTTCCTGAATAAGATCACGGAGCTTCAATTTCTGAAGACTGGACGACAGCTGAACTCCTCTAATTTCTTCGATTTCCATTCGTGTGATCGGCTGCTTATAAGCAATTACCGCTAATGTCTCAACAGAGGCTTTACTCAGTTTCTTGCTCAATGGCGACTGAGCATATACTTGAATTGCTGGTGAGTATACTTTTTTTGTTGCAAGCTTGAAACTATCTGCTGTTTCGAGAAGGGTCAGTCCGCTTGTATCATCGCCTTCATATTTCTCTTTCAGCTTAGTCAGACAGACCTTTGTATGGTCCATCGTCGATTTTGTTAGCTGAGCCAGTTCATTTAACGTAACTCCTTGTTCACCTGCCACAAACAGCAATGCCTCTAATGTACCTAATTCATTCATCGCCTGTCGCTTCCTTTCATTGACCCACTGCTGAACTAAGATATATTTCTCCGAAACACTCTTTCTGTTCAATAAACAATCTGTTTTCTTTTATCATTTCAAGAACAGCTAAGAAAGTGACGACGAATTCCTTTTTTGTCGGCACGGTGAACAGGTCTATGAATAATATTTTCTGTCTGTTCTCCGATAACTTTTTCTCAAGCCATTCTATCTTATCACTGATCGTAATTTCTTCAAGATCAATAGTGGTCGGCCCAGGCTCCATCCACTGTTTTTTTCTGATCATTTCACCAAAGACACCCACAAGGTCGCCCAGTGACAGTTCATTGGGGCTCAACGGAATGGACTGCTGAAAATGTGTAAGATCTGAATGATCTTTTAAATAATACTGCTCCCTGTCATCCCTACGTTCAGACAGTTGTGAAGAGGCGTACTTAATTCTGCGATATTCAAGAAGGCGCTCTTGCAGCTTTTCAATAGAGTCTTCTTCAACATCGAACAGTTCGCCTTCTTCTTCCCACTCATCATTACGAGGAAGGAGAAGCTGACTCTTGATCGACATCAGGGTGGCAGCCATTACTAAATAGTCTCCAGCAATGTCGAGCTGCAGCATCTGCATTGCGTGGAGATAATTCAAGTACTGATCGGTTATTTCTTTTATCGGTATATCATAAATATCGATCTCATATTTATTTATGAGATGCAGCAGTAAATCCAGAGGCCCTTCAAAGACATCAAGATTGACTTTCCATTTTTCACTCATATGCTGTCCCTGCTTTACTCATCTCTATCGGCTTCTTTTTCCACTTTGTCACGAGTGGGGCAGTTTCCAGTGTGCCGACAATCTTCTTAGGTGAACAGATCCTTGACAGAGCTGTCAGCATTCGAAACGCCATGCCTTCTTCTCGATAAGACGGATTGATTGCAATGTGTCTGAGAAGAACAATTTCCTCTTCATCTTCAATACCGATCACTCCTGCCAGATCACCTGTTTCCTGACTTTTCCATAGGTAAAGCTGTCTGTTTTCTTCCTGTTCGTACCACTGCATCTCATTTGTGAGTCGAGTAGTATCTTTTAGATCAGGTACATAGGAAAGCAGTCCCATCGTTATTTTCTGGTAGTCTGATTTATATTTAATGAGCATCTTTCGCCCTCCTATCCCTCAAACTGTTGTGTGCTGACTTCCAGGTTAAGAAAATCAGTATAAGTTTCTCGTTTAACTGCCAGCGCATGTCTGCCTTCTTCGACGAAGACGACTGCTGGTCTCGGTAACCGGTTGTAGTTACTGGCCATTGAATAGCCGTACGCTCCTGTACTGAATACAGCCAGTATATCATCCTGAGCGGGTTTTGTAATGGAAAGATCCCAGATAAGCATATCTCCGCTTTCACAAGCTTTACCTGCGACAGATACTTCTTCTGTTTTTTCACCATTCACTTTATTGGCTAGAACTCCCGTGTATTTTGCCTGATACAAAGCAGGACGAATATTATCAGCCATACCTCCGTCTACAGAGATGTACTTTCTAATACCAGGAATTGATTTCTCAGTACCGATCGTATATAAAGATGTCCCCGCTTCTCCGACAATACTTCTACCCGGTTCGATCCAGATCTCAGGCAGGTCCATTTCCAGCTTCTGTGACTGATCTCTGACAGCTGCAATGATTGCATCAGCATAAGTGGATAGTGGCAGCGGCGCATCTTCCTGGGTGTAACGGATACCGAATCCCCCTCCGGTATTTAATACCGAGAGAGTAAAATCATATTTATTTTCCCATTCTTTTGCTTTGTCCATCAGTTTTGCAATAACTGCCTGATACCCGTCTACTTCAAAGATCTGTGAGCCTATATGAGCATGCAGACCGATAACGGTCAAATAAGGGGAATCCTGAAGCTCTCTGATTGCCTGTTCGGCCTGATCCGAAGACAAGTCAAACCCGAATTTAGAGTCTTCCTGTCCGGTGGTAATGTAATCATGGGTGTGAGCAGCCACGCCCGGTGTGACCCGGATGAGTACGTCCATCTGCTTTTTCTTGTTCTCAGTCAGTTCTTTCAGCATAGATAACTCGACGAAATTATCTACAACGATACAGCCGATATTATAATCGATGGCTTCCCTCAGCTCCTGCCATGACTTATTGTTGCCATGGAAATGAATTCTTTCTGCAGGAAAGTCTGCTTTGATTGCCAGAAACAATTCTCCTCCAGAGACGACATCAAGCGAGACATCTTCTTGGGCAAGAATCTCATATAATGCAAGGGACGAAAATGCTTTACTCGCATAAGCCACTTGGCTTTTGTTTTCATAAGCTTTGAAAGCATCTTTAAATGCTTTGATTTTCTTTTTAACAAGGCTGATGTCATAGACATATAAAGGCGTACCGTATGTTTCAGCCAGTTCTACTGAGTCAACCCCACTGATTTCAAGATGATTATCATTAGTGACGGTCATATTCTCCATCAGTCTGCTTTCATTTGAAACATTAGTCATTCTATCCCACATTTCTATTTAGTCTGAATCCTGATTGCTCTGTTTTTCAGTTCAAAAAACATCCAAGAATATCATACCTACATATGGCTGAAAAATCAAACTTCCTTAAAAAAAAGTACAGAATATGCACTTATACACACATGCTGGTCATGGGCGTTGCCTCTTAGACCCCTTTTTCAGAATATGAGGAAAGGAGTCCTTAGTTATTTCTAAGAACTCCTTTCCTTTATCTTCTTTATAGGTTCAGATCTGTTTACAGTTCAGCAATAACACGTTTGACCAGTGTCTTGAATGAATCTCTGACGCGCGTCGTCACTTCAACGACCTCGTCATGGTTCAATGATTCCTGCATCCCTGCAGCGTAGTTTGTAATACATGAGATGCCGGCGACTCTCAATCCAGCATGTCTTGCGACAATTACTTCCGGAACAGTTGACATGCCCACTGCATCTCCACCAAGAACGCGGATCATTCTGACTTCCGCTGGCGTTTCATAAGTCGGTCCTGTCAGACCAAGATAAACACCTTTCTGAATAGCAATATCATTTTCCTTAGCTACTTTTTCGATTGTTTCCTGATAGTCTCTATCGTAAGCCTGGCTCATATCAGTGAATCGAGGACCGAATGTTGCATCATTTGGTCCTAGAAGCGGATTGTCACCAGTCATATTAATATGATCAGTAATGATCATCAGGTCACCCGGTGTATACGATTCGTTGACTCCCCCAGCTGCGTTGGTCACCATCAGCGAACTCACGCCAAGCGCTTTCATCACTCTGACAGGGAAAGTGACTTCTTTAAAGCTATACCCTTCGTAATAGTGGAAACGTCCCTGCATAGCAATGACCTTGCGATCGCCCAGTGTTCCATATACAAGCTTGCCGGCGTGTCCTTCGACTGTTGACACAGGGAATCCTGGAATATCTTCGTAAAGGACTTCTACTGCATTCTCTGCTTCGTCAGCAAGTTCTCCAAGTCCAGATCCTAAAATAAGTCCGATTTCAGGATGTTCCATTCCTTTTTCTTTCAGAAAAGCTGCAGCGTGTTCAATAGCTACTACGTATGTTTCGTTCATTAGTCAGTCTCCTTCGCACGATCTTTATAATCTACCTAGTTTAATTTATCTAAAAAGCTTTCACCGAATCCAGTTCCTTCGACACCAAAGTTTTCAGCAACAGTTGCGCCGATATCAGCAAAGTGTCCCTGAGGAAGAGCTTGGGGGTTTTTAAATTTCGGGCTGAATGCAAGCAATGGTACATACTCACGTGTATGATCAGTCCCATGATGAGTTGGATCATTCCCATGATCGGCTGTGATGACAAGCAGATCCTCTACATCAAGTGCCTTGATGAGTTCAGGTACTCGTGCATCAAATGCTTCAAGAGCCTCTTTGTAGCCTGTTACATTACGTCTGTGTCCATACAAGGCGTCGAAATCGACCAGGTTGGTAAAACTCAATCCAGTAAAGTCTTTTTTCATGACATCAAGCAGTTTATCTACTCCATCCATGTTGGAAGATGTACGCACGGAATCAGTAATGCCTTGTCCATTGAAGATATCATTGATTTTACCTACAGCTACTACATCTTTTCCAGCTGCTTTCAGTTTGTCCAGCACAGTTTCTCCGAACGGGTCCAATGCGTAGTCATGGCGGTTGCTGGTACGAGTAAAGTCCCCAGGTTCTCCCACATATGGTCGAGCAATGATTCTTCCAATCATATAGGGCTCGTCTTTAGTAAGTTCTCTGACATATTCACAAATGTCGTATAGTTCTTCGAGAGGAATTACTTCTTCATGTGCAGCGATCTGAAGGACAGGGTCTGCAGATGTATATACGATCAGATCTCCCGTTTCCATCTGATGCTTGCCGTATTCATCCAAAATATCAGTTCCAGAAGCAGGTTTGTTCCCGACTATTTTACGGCCGGTATGCTTTTCGATCTGATCGATCAGCTCAGCCGGGAAACCGTCAGGAAATACGCGGAAAGGCTTATCAATGTGCAGCCCCATGATTTCCCAGTGGCCAGTCATCGTATCTTTACCAACTGATACCTCTTCTAATTTTGTATAATAAGCAGAAGTATCATCAACTGGATCGATCCCTTTAAGCGGAGCAATGTTGCCTAACCCCATTGCCTGCATATGTGGCAGATGAAGACCAGCTTCTTCTGCTATATGGCCTAGTGTGTGAGCGCCTTCATCATTGAACTCTTTGGCATCAGGTGCTTCGCCGATACCGACAGAATCCAGTACCATTAAGTGTATTCGTTTAAATGACATACTATGTCCTCCTAGATTGTCTTTCATTCAGAATAAATCAGGTCAACTGAAAAAGCAAGAATACATGAAAGTCGGGCCTTATATATGATAAAATTTTTATCATTTACTCATCTTATTCAGGCTCTCGGATGGTATTTTCCATAAATATCCTTTAAGCGATGTTTGGTAATATGTGTATAAATCTGTGTTGTAGACACATCGGAATGCCCCAGAAGCTCCTGAACTACTCTTAAATCTGCGCCATTTTCCAGAAGATGAGTAGCAAAGGAATGCCTCAAGGTATGAGGCGTAATCGAAGCCCTGATTCCCGCTTCCTGTTTCAGTTGTCTGATTTTTTTCCACACCCCTTGCCTTGACAAGGGTGCCCCCCTGGAATTGAGAAAGATAACGGAGGTTTCTTTCCTTGCCTTGTTCAATAAAAATGGACGCGCGCTTTCCATATAATACTCAAGCCACTTGCACCCCATTTCACCAATTGGAATGAGTCTCTCCTTATTCCCCTTACCAACGATTTTAATCAGTTTCATCGACAGATGAATATCCTCAGTCGTCAGTTCGATCAGTTCAGTGATCCTGAGCCCCGATGCATAGAGGACTTCCAGCATTGCACGGTCTCTTATTCCTAAAGGTTTCGTTGTATCCGGCGTTTCCAGCAGCCGGTCTATATCGTTCATAGAAATAATTTTAGGCAGTGTCTCAGCTTTTTTTGGCGTCTTGACATACAGCATCGGATCTTCTGAAGTGAGCCCTTCCTGTTTTAAAAACTGATGAAATTTTCTCAGACTGGAAAACTGCCTGATTATAGTATTATCTGACTTATCAGATTGTCTTTCCTCACTAAAGAAAGAGAGGAGAACGTAGCGATCGATCTCCTCCCAGCTGACTATCCCTTGTTTGTTCAAATAATCTACGTAGTGTCTGATATCTCTCTGATAACTCTCAACAGTGTTAGGAGCCAGCCCTTTTTCAACCTTGAGATAGATGAGATAATCTTCAAGCGGTCGTCTATCCATTGACATCGCCCTCTTCTTCCTTGTCCTGCTCTGCACAGTTTCTGCAGATTCCGTGAAAAGTCAGACGATGGTCCTTAACGAGAAAGTGATAATCTCTTTCAATTTCCTTTTCGATTTCAAACAGCATATCCTGCTTCACTTCTTCAATGCTGCCGCATTTAAGGCAGAGTAAGTGATGGTGCTGATGTTTGTCACTTCCCATGTTCAGGTCGTACCTGGCAATCCCGTCCTGAAAAGTCAGCTTGTTGATGATCTGCAGCTCCGTAAGTATTTCTAGCGTTCGGTAAACTGTAGCTAGACCGATGCCGGTATTTTTGGCCTTGACTAGCAGATAAATTTCTTCTGCACTCAAATGGTCCTTTTCTTTTTCAAGCAGCACTTCCACTGTCAGTTCCCTCTGTGGAGTCAGTTTAAATCCGGCTTTATGGAGCTTTTCCTTGATTAGTTTAAATGAAGAGTCTAGTTTTTTCATGATGAACTCCCTTAGTTGATAATGATTACAAAGTATTCCGATTATTCATTAGAATAAGTTTGAGACTCCCACGGCTAAAGCCGCAAGCCCGAACCTTTCGGTTTGACGGGTGGGATTCTTGAGTGCTTGTACGAGCGCAGTCCATTTCTGTTTTGTTCAAGCCTCAAGGTGAGGGCATCTCATTGCCCCTCCTAAGACAGTGCATATAGCATCTTAGGCTGGTTAACTGTGACCGTCAACCACAGGTGCATAGCGAATATTC
>NZ_BAAGIQ010000026.1:0-25329 GCF_054658175.1 Alkalibacterium sp. s-m-28 | reverse complement strand
CTCCATAAATAGATTATATCATAAACGTACATAAGTGGACAACTAAAAAAGAAATAAAAAGTGTTGATTTATTGATTAAATCAACACTTTTACAATTTATTCTCATTGAAAACTACTAAAGTCAGGAAGTAATCAGAAAGTAAAAAAGACACGAGACGAGTCAGGTCCTGATTTAACAAAGGAAATGACCGTTACCGTGTCTTTTTTTACTTAAAATATCTGTAGTCTACATCTGATCCTTGTTGAACTGGTCTTCAATTGTATCAGGTTCAACATGAACATCAGTATGCATGATATCATATTTTTCATACAGCACTTCCTCAATCATTTCAGTCACATCATGTCCCTCCTGAACGGTCATCATCCCGTCCACCAGGATCGTCACATCGACATAGGTATTAGCCCCGTACATCCGTGCTTTAATTGTCGCAACTTCTTTCACATGAGGCAGAAGAAGAATCTCATTTTTATATTCCGTCAGATGTTTATCTTTGAACCCGTCAGATAAGGAAAAGCTGCTGTCCTTGAATACTTCTACACCTGTTTTGATGATGATGAGTGATACGATGACAGCCATTACTCCGTCAAGCCAGCCCCAGCCGAACGAAGCTCCTGTGATGGCAATGGCGGTAGCTGAACTGGTCAGGCTGTCTGCCAAGTTATCTTTGGAGACAGCTTTAAGGCCTGCACTGTTAGCTTTATTTGCCAGAGACAGATTGAATCTGTAAAGGAGATACAATACAATCGCACTTGCGACAGATACAATGGCAGCTGACTGATCTGGAGGCGTGATTTCTCCACTGATTATTCTTACAATACTGCTCTGAAGGACTTGAAACCCGACAAACAGCATAATGAAGGAAGTGATCAGACTGGCGATCGGTTCAGCTTTCCAGTGCCCATAAGGATGATCGGAATCGGCTGGTTTTCGTGCAGTCTTGAGTCCTATTAGGACAGTTACTGAAGAGACGACATCGGTAAGGTTATTGAACCCATCAGCTGAGAGAGAGGCGGCATTCAGAAAATAACCGAGCAGAACTTTTACCAGAGCTAGAATGATATACACACTGATGCTTACTCGAGCTCCGCGTTCGGCAAGTTTTACTCTATTGTATTTATTGGGCATATTTTGTTCCTCCATCTTTTTAAACAGATCCTACTTATAGTATATAATGGTTCGGAACTTTTCAACAACAGGAGCTTCCTTTTTAACAATTACTTATTTTTTAGGACGGACGAGAAACCACACTATTTAAATTTAAAAATAGGTATAGAGTAATGTGAAAAAGGATGATCTCTTTTTCCAAAAAATGTGGAGATTATTGTAAACTGACTGGAGAATGGTCAGCTGGATTAGTATAAGGGAATAGGAAGTGAATGTCTTTTAGTTGAAGGGTTATGGTCCACTGAGATGGAAATATAAGTTGAGTGGTGAGTAGTTGAGGGATTAGTGCCCACTGAGATGGAAAAATAAGTTGAGAGGTGAGTAGTTGAGGGATTAGTGCCCACTGAGATGGAAAAATAAGTTGAGAGGTCCATAGTTGAGGGATTAGTACCCACTGAGATGGAAATATAAGTTGAGTGGTCAGTAGTTGAAGGGTTATGGTCCACTGAGATGGAAATATAAGTTGAGTGGTCAATCTGACACACAACCAAGAAAGAACGCAATCTGGCAACCGCCAGCGGCTGGCAATATAATCGAACAAAAAACCCTTTATTAGTCAGATGACAAGCTAGTTGTCTATAACTAATAAAGGGTCGAATGATTTAACGATTACTTTAACCAGGCGATACTACCATTCGTTGATCGACTGGCGTTCACCTTTAAAGTTGTTTTTCTTCTGGTGACGTGAAGCCAGAACAGATTCCACATCATCTACTGTGACACCGGATTGATGGAGAAGGACACCTAAATGATACAGCACGTCGGCCGCCTCATTCCTGATTTCTTCCTTATCTTCATTCTTGGCACCGATGACTAGTTCAAAGGATTCCTCTCCGAACTTTTTACTGATCTTATCAATACCCTCGTTGAGAAGATAATGTGTATAAGATTTTTCATCAGAAGATGTCGCACGATTTTTTACCATGGCTTCAATATCCCGTAAGGAGAAGGAAGACGCAAGGTTGAAACAGCTGTCGCTGCCTGTATGACAAGTAGGGCCAGCTGGATCGACCATAATTAGAAGAGCATCATCATCACAATCCAGATACATGTCAGTGATGTACTGCATATTCCCACTGGATTCGCCTTTTTTCCACAGTCTATCTTTTGAACGGGAGAAGAACCAGACGACTTTTTCCTTCTTAGTGAGTTCAAACGCTTCTTCGTTCATATAGCCCATCATACGGACTTCTTTCGTGATATGATGCTGTAGGATAACCGGTAGCAATCCTTTTGAAAAGTCAGGTTTAAGTGTAGTGTAATCAGACATGTCTTACAGGCACTCCTTTCGAATCGCATAGATCTTTCACTTGCTGAATGGATACATCCTGGTCATGGAAAATGGAGGCAGCCAGTCCAGCTGACACATCTGTCTCCAGGAAAAGAGAGATGAAATCTTCGGCACTGCCGGCACCGCCAGAAGCGATAATTGGAATGGTGACTTCTTTCTGAATGATGGAAAGAAGTTTGTGATCAAAGCCGTTCTGCATGCCGTCGTAGTCCATACTTGTGACCAGCAGTTCGCCAGCTCCACGACGTTCGACTTCTTTAATCCAGTCAATTGTCCGGATATCCGTACGCTGCTTGCCGCCATGAGTGTAGCAGAACCAGTCCTGCTTATCTTCTTCCCATTTCGCATCGATGGCAATACAGATGCATTGGGCACCGAATTTTTCGCTTGTTTCATTGATCAGATCGGGATTTTTAAGCGCGGCCGAGTTCAGACTGACTTTATCTGCACCGGCGTTCAGTACAGCAGAAATGTCTTCGATGGACTTCAGTCCGCCTCCGATTGTCATAGGGATGAACAGTTCTTTTGCCGTTTTACTGATAACATCGAGCATTAATGCATTACCGGTCTGAGTTGCTGAAATATCAAGAAAGACAAGCTCGTCGGCACCGAGCGCATTGTATCGTTTCGCCAATTCAACAGGATCGCCGATTTCCCGCAGTCCTTTAAACTGGATTCCTTTAACGACTACACCATCTTTTACATCCAGACAGGGGATGATTCGTTTCTTTATCATTTAATTGATGCCCTCCCAGAATGTAGTCGTATTAGCTGCTTTTCCAACGATCGCAGCTTTGACACCTGCATCTTCAAGCTGGTTCATATCTTCAAGACTTCTGATCCCTCCGGAAGCAGTGACCGAGTGTGGGGTCGCCTGGACTAAAGCTTTTGTCAGTTCAAAGTTTGGTCCCTGCATTTTTCCATCTTTTGAGATGTCAGTATAGATGATCCCGCCAAGTTTCAAGGAAGCCGTTTCCTCAGCTACATCAAAGATCGTACGGTCCACTGACTCTGTCCAGCCGTTTACCGCAATCTGATCTTTCTTTGCATCTAGACCCAAGTAAATTTTTCCTGGGTAGAGATCAGCCATTTTTTTCAGCCATTCACTGTCTAGAAGCCCACGGGTACCCACTATGACATAAGAAGCCCCGTTTTTTAAATAATAATCGATTGTTTCCTGTTTACGGATGCCGCCACCGATTTCAACAGGACGTTCGCTCGTTTGAATCAGATCTTTAATAAAAGCTTCCTCTGCAGGTTTCTGATGAAGGGCACCCATCAGATCGACAATGTGAATCCGTTTCACCTGGTCGAACTGATTGTAGAAGGCGATGGCTTCCTGGGGAGTACGACTCATGACTTCTTTCGTCCCGTAATCTCCTTCGGTCAGTCGGACACTTTCGTTATCGATCAGATCGATCGCCGGCCATAATTCTATCATTTGATGTACCCGCCTTTCAGTGCCTGATCAAGAATCTGAAGACCTTTGTCGCCACTTTTTTCCGGGTGAAACTGAATGCCGATGATGTTGTCTTTCTGAACAATAGCTACCACATCGTCCTCATAAGTCGCTTTTGCCACGACATTTTCTTCCGTATGGACTTTATATGAATGTATGAAATAGACGTCTTCATTCAGAGAAGCATTTGGCGCATCAAGTTTATTCCAGCCCAAGTGAGGAACAGGTAGCTGGCAGATCATCTTCCTGACTTGTCCGGGAAGGAAGTTCAACCCGTCGACATTTCCTTCTTCACTGTGCTCGAAAAGCAGCTGCATGCCTAAGCAGATACCGATAAACGGCTTGGTTTCCTTCAGTTTGTTCAGCTCCGGAATCAGATCGAGTTCATTCAAACGGGTCATGGCATCTTTGAAATGACCGACACCGGGAAGGATGATCTGGTCAGCCTCTTCCAGCTCTTCAACATCGTGAGTAACTTTCACTTCATAGCCCAGATAAGTCAAGGCATTAGTCAAATTGGCAATATTTCCGAGCCCGTAGTCGACGATCGCAATCATGCTTCGATCACTCCTTTCGAAGAAGGCAGTCTGGAAATAGAGGAGTCGCTGGCCGCCTGACGAAGAGCCTGAGCATAAGACTTGAAGAGAGACTCGATTTCATGGTGTGTATTGCCGCCTCTGATCAGGTCAAGATGCGCCGTCAGACGGGCATTAATCGTCAGCGCATAAAAGAATTCCTTGACCAGCTGAACGTTGAAGGTACCAACGGTCTGGCTGGAAAAAGCTGCTTCAAAGTGCAGATAAGGACGTCCGCTGACATCAATGACTGTTCGAGTCAATGTCTCATCCATAGGAATATAAGCCGTACCGTAGCGCTGAATGGATGACTTATCTTCCATCAGTTCAGCAATTGCCTGTCCAAGCAGGATACCGACATCTTCTGTGGTGTGGTGATCATCAACATCTGTGTCGCCATCCACTTTAAGTTCGATGACATAATGACCATGAAACGCAAAGAGGTCCAGCATATGGTTCAGAAAGCCGACGCCAGTATCGATATGCGACGCTTCAAGTCCTTTGCTGATAGACAACTTAATAGAGGTTTCTTTTGTCTTGCGTTCTTTAGTTATGGTCATTGCGCTTGTCTCCATTCTTTTAAAATAGTCTGCAGATCACTTAGCTGCTCTTCAGTGGCGATGGAATATCTGACAATCTGTCTTAATGCAGGATTGTCGGATTCTGGATACATTCTTGGTAAAAATCCTCGTTCGACAATGTATTCTCCCAGATCGACAGCTTTTTCTCCGTAGGTAAAGATGAAATTAGTCGAACTGTCCAGGATATCGATCACATCACCGACTTCGTCCTGGAAAATCTGTTTCAGATTTTTTGAAAGAGTACGGTTCAATTCAATAAATTTATCCAGACGGTCAGTCTGGTTGAGAAGGTAGTTGGCTACGTTAAGAGAAAACGTGTTTAACGGATAAGGGTGGGCGATAGAGTTGAGAATGCCCATCGTCTTCTCTGTAGAAGTAGCGACACCTACACGCAGACCTGCCAAGCCGTAAACCTTACTCAAGGTTCTTAGACGGATGACATGATCGCCTTCAGGATAAGTCATCTGATCTTCAATAAACTCTCCATAAGCCTCATCAATAATGAAATAACCGCCAGCTTCTTTCATAAGAACTGAAGCTTGTTCGACGAACTCTGAAGGATGAAGCGTACCGAATGGGTTATTCGGCTGTGAAAAGATAAAGACAGAAGGATTTAATTCCTTGATCTTCTTATAGACTTCTTCGTAATCGAAGGTCCAGTCGTCAAGACAGTTGATTTTTGTCAGTTTACGTCCGAACTGCTTGGCATATTCTTCATACATCACAAAGTCTGGATCCAGCACAAGAACAGGCCTGTCACCAAGAACGATCATTGCTTTCTGTATCCATTCATCAGACCCGTTTGCAAATGAAATCAGATCAGGATCAAATCCATTGTATGCTGCATAACTCTTCTGAAGTTCCAGATACTCATCTTCTGCATATTGATTAAAGTGCGTGTCTACAGCGATTTTTCCTATTTCTTCTTCGCTGAGTGCGCGGTAAGGACTTTCGTTTTTATCTATTCGAATCATTTGAGATCCTCCCATCTGCTGGCTAATGAATCATAGTGAGCATTCAGTTTTTCTTCTTCGGCCATGCGCATGCCTCCTGGTGCCATGGTCATGAATGTCTCTTTTTCTAAAGCAATAATTGAGTTTGTTCTTAAGAAATCATTTACTGTCAGACCATTGCTGAATCGAGCAGTGCCTCCAGTTGGAAGGACGTGACTCGGACCGGCAATATAATCCCCAATGGCTTCAGGCGAATAGTCGCCGATAAACAAAGCACCAGCTGTGGTAATACGGTCCACATAATCAGCTGCATCATTAGTCTGGATCGAGACATGTTCGCCTGCAATCAGATTGATGATATCGATTGTTTCGTCTCTAGAATCGGTCAGAATATTAAAGTGATGATTTGCCAGACTTTCTCTGATGATCGACTCACGAGGCTGTTTCCTAAGCCCTTTCTGAACCTGTCCATAAATTTCCTGAAGTTTAGCTTCATTCTCGCTTACTAAAAATGTTCTAGCTTCAACATCGTGTTCAGCTTGAGCGAGGATGTCGAAAGCTGCCCATTTTGCGTTAGTGCTTTCATCAACAGCGATGACTATTTCACTTGGGCCTGCAATTGAATCGATGCCCACATCGCCGTATACAAGCTTCTTGGCCAAAGCAACATACTGATTGCCAGGACCAACAATTTTATCTACCTTAGGGATCGTTTCAGTTCCATATGCAAGGGCTGCAATAGCCTGTGCGCCGCCAACCTGAAAGACACGGTCAACGCCTGAAATGTGACATGCAGCAAGAATAGCTGGATGTACACCATCAGTTTGAGGCGGAGTAGTCACGATGATTTCATTTACACCAGCTACTTTCGCAAGAACAGCCGTCATTAAAACGGTAGAAAGTAAAGGCGCCGTTCCTCCAGGCACATATACACCGACACGTTTGAGAGGATGTACTTTCTGGAATAGTTCCTTTCCTTCACTATCTGATAGCTTAATGGAAGACTGATAACGACTGATATTGTCATGTGCTTCCTCCATAGCATGTCTCAAATCATCATCTATGGAAGAAACGGCTTTTTCCAGTTCAGACCGAGGAATTTCAAGCTCATCGATGTCCACGTTATCGAACTGACTGCTGTATGATTTAAGAGCACAATCTTTGTCTTTCTGAACAGACTGGATAATATCCATGACCGATTGCGTTTTCGTCCAGTCCACACTATTGATCGTTTTAAATTTATCTTTAAATGACTGAGCTGTGTACATCTAAGCACCTACTTTTTTGAATTGATTGATGATTGACTGTATTTCAGTATTCTTAGAGAAGAATGCATGCTTGTTTGAAATAAGGCGTGCATTGATGTCATCAAGACGAATCTGTTCTTCCAGACCATTGTCTCTTAGAGTCGTACCTGTCTGAACGATATCCATGATGGCATCGGCCATGTCGATTGTCGCGGCCAGTTCAACTGAACCTTTTAGATAGATGATTTTAACAGGCTGCATAATTGAATCAAAGTAATTTTGAGTAAACTGTACATATTTTGTAGCTACAACTGGATAGACATCCTTAGGTTCTTTAGCTGCCAGTGCAAAGTGGCAGTAGCCGAACGGCAGATCCATCAGATTATTGATGTGTCTGTTCTGTTCGTACAGGACATCACTTCCTGTTATGCCCAAATCAGCGACGCCTTCTTCCACATAAACTGGAACATCTTCACCTTTGACCAAAAGAAATCTCACTGAGTCGGTGTTCACAACCAATTCTCTAGACACTGATTCGAGTGCATCGCTCCAGTTGGTCATGTCTATGCTTTTTAAAAATGCTATAAAGTCTTTCAACTGTCTTCCTTTTGATAAAGCTATAGTAATCATCTCTTGCTCCTTCACAAAACGGTTTAGTATGTTAAGTCTGTTAGGTTGATCGCCATACCAAAGGCTTTTGTCGGACTGGAATACTGTCCGCCGGTAACGATCGGCTCTACAGTCTGATCAGTATAGAATTGCAGAAAAATCCCCTTATAGTACGATTGAGCCGGAAGTGAGAATAAGTCACTGTAAACTATCGGGATATTTTTTTCTTCCAGTGCATTACGCCAGTTGATAATTTCATTGACTGGGTCTTTCAGGTCAGGAAACTGGTCTCTGGCGAAATGGAGCTGGTCGGGAACCGGTTGGCTCATCAGTTGAACGACAGGATGAGTTTGACCTAAATACTTAGTCAGTCCATCCAGGTTACGTTCTCTCAACAGATGTCTGACTTCCGGATCTTGAAGTTCGTCTTTACTCAGTAGTCTTTTCAATAGAGAATAGTGACTGATCACTGCTACTGAAACCGTCTGTTTAAGATGAGTCTGTAGATAATCAAGCAGATCTTTCATTGACGACTGCTGTGTATCGATATCTTCTGAGAAAATCTCCATTCCGAACTGCATGCGTTCCTTGTTATAGGAATAAACCGGACCGGAATAAGCTATTTTATCAGTTTTTAATTTGTATTTTTTCCGGTATCTGACTATGGCATCCGTCCAGTCGCTTCTGATTGATAGAAGGGAATCGTTTGCCTGCCAGGTATACCGGTTGGTCATTGATTTTAAATCATCTGGTGACAAACTGTCCCAGCGAAATTCTTCGAGGATCGAGAGGTCGAGCAGGTCATAACCGAGATGATGGAAATGATGGAGAAACTCCCATTCTTGATGTTTTTTATCCAATATATGCTGGTTATTCTGTTCGAATAGCATTAGTCGTTTCCTCATTTCTCTTTTTTTAATGATTTGATACAATAGGAGTATCTAAATCACGTAATAAAAAAATACTAACATAAAATTAGTTAATGTGAAAGCTGTTTTGTTGTCACCTATAATAAGGAGGACTTATGTTATCAGATAGTCATATACACACTCAGTACTGCCCGCACGGTTCGGATGCTGAAATGGAAGAATACGTAAAGACAGCCATCAGTAAAGGATTGAAGGAAATGACCTTTACAGAACATGCCCCTCTGGTCATCGATGACCCGACTCCTGAGAATGACAGTGCTATGTCCTGGGAAGATGTAGAGGCTTATATTAAAGAGGGAAAGGAACTGAAGGAAAAATATAAGGATCAGCTGATCATTAATATAGGGTTTGAAATTGACTATATTGAAGGGAAAGAAGAAGAGACACTTGAGTTTCTGAAGAAACATTCCGATTTCGTTCCTCATTCCATACTCAGTGTTCATATGATCCGATTGAGCAATGAAGAGTATTTCTGTATCGATTACGAGAAGGATGCATTTTTAGAAAAAATCAGTGAAGTCGGGTATGATACATTAGTCAGTAAATACGAAGATACACTTTATAAAGCACTTGCCGATCCTTATGGTGAACTAACCCCTAAAACGATCGGTCATATTACGCTGATCAATAAGTTTGAGAAAGCGTACGACCAGGTCGACACGATCGACTGGGTCAAGGTACTCGAACGTATTAAAGAAAAGGGGTACCGGATGGATTACAATTTCGCCGGGCTGGATAAGCCCTACCACAAGCAGACCTATCCACCAGAAACTCTGGTAAAAAAAGCAGTTGATTTAGCTATCCCTCTTAGATTCGGATCAGATGCCCATCATCCCGATGAAGTCGGACGCTATTTTGAAAGGAGTATAAAAAAATGAGTCAATTAAATTTTGAAGTACTTGAGCACTTAGCAGTCTTGTCAGAGAATCCCAAAGGCTGGAGGAAAGAACTGAATCTGGTTAGTTGGAACGACAGACCAGCTAAGTTCGATATTAGAGACTGGAGCCCGGATCACTTGAAGATGGGAAAGGGAATTACACTGGACAATACAGAAATGAAGGCATTGAAGAAACAATTACTTGAAATCGACCTGTAAAGACAGGTACTATAAAGGTAAATATGGAAATGAAGGAGAGATAGTATTGGAAAAAGTTCGGCTGAATAATGGTTTATCCATCCCATACTTGGGGACAGGAACAAATACTTACGGCAAAGAAAACAATGATTACAATGGTAAATTGAATGGCGACTTCTCTGCACTTGAGTCCGCAATCAATTTAGGGTATCGTCTGATCGATACTGCCATCTCCTACCGCAACGAAGCAGGTGTGGGCAAAACGATTAAAGACAGCGGCATTCCTCGTGAAGAATTTTTTATCACAACTAAAATTCCGGCAGATGATCAGTATATCAAAGATAAAGAGGCAGTTAGAAAGACACTCGATCAAAGTCTTGAAAACCTGCAGACAGATTACATCGACTTGTACCTGATCCATAAACCTATTGAAGATGAAGAGAAACTGCGTCTGACTTGGGAAGTACTGGAAGAGTACGTCGGAAAAGACAAAATCAAAACAATCGGGGTATCTAATTTTTCAATCGATGATTTGAAACGCCTGGATGCTTTTGCTACTGTCAAGCCGGCAGTGAACCAGATCAAGTCCAATCCGACTGAATGGAACAATGAATGGATCAAGTACATGTTTAAGGAAGATATCCGACCGCAAGCCTGGGGACCAATGAAAACCTCTGAGGCGCATAGAGAGGTGTTGGGGGACATAGGCACAGCTTATAATAAAACCTGGGGACAAGTTCTTCTACGTTACCAGACCCAGCGCGGCGTGATCGTGATTCCGAAATCGCATAACCCTGAGAACCAGAAAGCTAATCTGGAAAGTCTGGATTTCACACTTTCTGATGAAGACATGAGTCGAATCGACGAACTGTAAGAAACTGGAACCGAGACAGAAAAAAACCGTCAGATCAAGGAGGTTAATTCCTTAGCCTGACGGTTTTTATAGGCTCATCTTTGTGATCCATCGATGAATCTATTGTTATTCAGTCCTGGTATCTATTTAAGTGCAAGCTTAGCCAACTGGTCAGCTCGTTCATTGTAAAGAACGCCGGTGTGAGCTTTAACCTTTACAAAATGGACATTGATTTCCTGAGCGTATTTCTTGAAGTAGGTGACGTAATCTTTAGAGACTGTTTTATTGGCTTTCCATCTTTCAGTAGCCCACATTTCAATTCCTAGATAATCGTAATGAATGATGACCGATTTATAGCCATGACTGACTGCCCATTTTATGGCATTTAAGGCCCCAAAGCATTCTCCTGCAATTTGAAAGCTTTCAGCATACTTCGGATCATCTGCAGCATTAGCCAGTTCATCAAGCACTTTTCCATCTTTAATCATGACTACACCGTAACTGTATTTTTTTGCCCGTTTATCGAATGATCCATCTACATAGGCAATGACCGACTCAGGGGTTTCTTCAACAGGAGCGGAATCTGATCCCTTCAGATAATTCTCGGCCTCAGATTTAGTCGTAAATGACTTAAACTCTGCGTTTGAAAAGCCAGAGATCACTTTTTGAGCATCACTCCAAGTTGTGAAAACACCTGTCTGTCTTCCTTTTTTAACTGCGTAATATTTTTTTGGCATAGGTACTCCTTAATTCATTCAATCTTAATATTACTCTAGAAGAAAATGGAGGGAATGTCAATATCATGGTCCGTCAGGGCACCTCATTATCAATATTGAGCGGTCATTCAAAACTCTTATCTATAAGAAAAGACACCTTCACTCATCACGTTAAAGATGAAGAAAAGGCATCTAAGCTGACGATATCGATATGAAATAGTAGGGAAAGACGGGAATAATAAGATCTGAACAGTCCCACAAAGATCAGCATAAATGGAATATACATATGGAAGCGTATAAACTAAAAACCCTTATTGAGATAGTGACAAACCTGAAGAAAAAAGGTAGGCTTAACAGAGGACGAAGGAGTGAAAAACTTGAGTAAAAAATGGTTGATGCAATTATTTAAGAGAAGAGTCATATTGGCGTTGTTAATTATTATTCAATTTGCGATTTTCGGGTTCGTAGTTAACCAGTCGCTGGCCTATTCCTTTTTCTTGGAGACAGTGTTTACCATACTGTCTATAGGTGTAGCTCTTCATGTTGTCTGGGAGAGAGGAAAAGAAGCTTATAAAATTACATGGATTTTGCAAGTCCTGATTTTTCCTGTATACGGCACATTATTTTACTTGATATTTAAAAGACAGACACAGACAAAAAAGCTGCAGGCAAAACTCGAACAGATTTACCAGGTTCATTTCTCATTTGCTGGACATGAGGAGCCAGTTTTAAACGAAGCGAAAACTGATTTTCCTCATCATGGAAGACTCATGCATTATCTGACATATGCTGGTGGCTTTCCAGTCTATAATCATACTGAGACAGCCTATTATCCGATTGGAGAATCATATTTTGAGGCTATGCAGGAGGCAATCAGTAAAGCAGAGTCCTACATATTTTTTGAATTTTTTATTGTGGCAGAAGGTAAGATGTGGGAAAAACTTCTGGACTTGCTGGTTGAAAAGGCAGAGCAGGGAGTAGATGTTCGTGTCTTGTATGATGACATTGGCAGTTTCGTTACCTTGCCTTCCGATATGAAAGAGCAGCTGGAAGAAAAGGGAATCAGTTGTCGAATATATAACCCATTCCATCCTATTATTACCTCTTCACAAAATAACCGGGACCATAGAAAAATCCTTTCAATCGACGGAAAAGTAGCTTTTACTGGTGGAATAAATATAGCTGATGAATATATTAACGAAATTGAGAGGTTCGGTCACTGGAAAGACAATGGGATCAAGCTGACAGGGAAAGGAGCCTGGGGTCTGACACTCATTTTCCTTCAGTTATGGCAGTCTATGGACGATCATATAGATACTGAAGATTTAAAAAGCCTTCAACCGGTTAACTGGGAGACCAGTACAAGTGAGGCTCATTCAACACATTATGTCCAGCCCTTCTCTGACAGTCCGACTGACAAGAAAAACTTTGGTGAACATGTATTGATTAAAATGATACATGCTGCAAAAGAATCGGTGTGTATTTACACCCCCTATCTGATACTAGATGAAAACCTTGAAACTGCACTCATACTGGCAGCCGAAAGTGGAATCGATGTAAAAATCATTACGCCTAAGAAATGGGATAAGTATCTCGTTCACATGACCACACAGTCTTACTACTCTGAACTGATAGAGGCAGGCATCAGTATATATGAGTATACACCAGGGTTCATGCATGCAAAGACTGTTCTTGTGGATGATGAAGCAGCACTTGTCGGGACCATCAATTTTGATTATCGAAGCTTGTACCTCCATTTTGAGAATGCAGTAATATTATTTGGGGGGACAATCATGCATGACATTAGAAAAGATTTTGACGAAACGATCAGGTCCAGTGAACTGATGACTGATTATACGGTAAATCAATCTCCCGTCAGACGTCTGACGAAAAGTGTACTGAGACTATTTGCCCCGCTGATGTAAAGAAAGGATGAGGCTATGGACTCGCTGACGATTGGATCCACTAAAATAACCTGGTTAAACGGAGGAGTGACCATGATGGATGGAGGTGCCATGTTTGGACCGGTACCTAAACCTTTGTGGAGCCGTCGCTACCCGTGCAATGAAAAAAATCAGATTGAACTCGTGACTGAACCGATGCTCATTGAAAAAAATGACACGCTTTCACTCATTGATGCAGGGATCGGTAGGGGTCGACTCTCGGACAAACAGAAGCTGATATACGGCGCCTATGAAGAATCGACCATAGAAGAAGACCTGGCCTTACTCGGATTTGAACCAGGGGACATTGACAGAGTGCTCATGACCCATATGCACTTCGACCATGTTACCGGCTTAGTGAAAGATGTCGACGGTCGGAAAGTACCAGTGTTTCCAAATGCGCAGGTTTTCGTTGAGAGCAGGGAATGGGAAGCTATACAGCATCCCTCCAAACGTACGAGCGGAACATATTGGGAAGATAACTGGCGTGCGATCGCTTCTCAGATAACTTGTTTCGATGATTCGATTGAAGTAGGAAAAGGAATCGAACTGATCCATATAGGAGGTCATAGTCCAGGGCAATGCCTGGTCAAGATAACGAATAGAGAGAAGGTGGCAGTACATTTATCGGATGTCTTCCCCACACATGCACATATCAACCCATTATGGGTCACTGCCTTCGATGACTATCCGCTCGATTCCATCGAAGCAAAAGAGACTTGGATCAACAGAGGATTGGAAGAAGGATGGACGTTTCTTTATTATCATGACGCGTATTACAGAGCACTGGTATTTGATAAGGAGACCAGGGAAATTAGCTGGTCTCTTAAACGGACCAAAGATCCAGCAGAAGCATTTCATCTTTGAAATTACTTGAAAAATAGGAGTTAGGGGTCGAATGTGATAGTATAAAGCTGGAGGAAAAACAATGGAAAAGATTACGATCTTTCATACCAACGATATTCATTCTCAGCTTTCATACTGGCCCAGAATAGCACACTTTCTGACCCAGGAGAAACAAAGGCTGATGAGTAAAAAGGAAACAGTATATGTCTTTGATGACGGAGATGCCACAGACCGAGTCCATCCTCTGACCGAGGCAACAGACGGGAAAGCAATTGCAGAGCTTCTTCATGATGGAGCATACGATGCTGTGACTATAGGAAATAATGAGGGGATTGGAAATACTAAAGATCAGCTTAATGACTTGTTTTCTGAAGCTAGATATGAAGTGGTTGTATCCAATTTAAAAGATAAAGAAACAAATAGCAGACCGGACTGGGCAAGAGAAATTATTTTGCTCGAAACTAATGGCGGGCATACATTTGCACTAGTCGGTCTGACCATTCCACTGCCGATGAGTTATGATTCATTGGGGTGGAATGTAGAAGATCCTTTCCACGTCCTTGATGAACTAATAAGGTCGTACAGAAACAAGGTAGATGGGTTTATTCTGTTGAGCCACCTAGGGCTGCCCACTGACAGGGAGATAGCTGAACGCTACCCAGAAGTACTCATAATTATGGGGGGACATACTCATCACCTGCTGCCGGAAGGCGAAATGATCGAAGGCACACTGATAGCCGGTGCTGGAAAATTTGGTACACATATAGGGAAAATTACGTTAGAATATGGTAAAGACAATCAGATGCTAATGACTGCTGAAGTAATCGATGTCCGTTCACAAGTTGATCCTGTTCCAGATGAACACGTGGACATGAATGAACTTTACAGAATAGGAAACAGGATGCTGGAGCATGAAGTTCTTGGGGAATTGAAGCATCCACTCAACAAAGAGCAAGTTGCAGAACCGAATCTGATTTCACTGACGCTTGCAGCTATGACCAGTTTGAGCGAGACGAACATCGCTGTGGTCAATACAGGGCTTTTTTTAGAGTCGCTTCCCAAAGGGCTGATCAACAGGAGGCAGCTGCATGAAGTTCTTCCGCACCCGATGAGAGTAGTCGAGGTAAGCATGAACGGAAACAGCCTCAGGCGACTGCTCAATCAAATGGAGCAGCAGAGAGAAAAGTTGAAAATATTGCCTGTTAAAGGATACGGATTTAGAGGAAAGATATTTGGAGATCTTTATTTTCAGGGAATAGAAAAGAACAAAGAGGGCATCTATATCAATGGAAAAGAACTTGATCAGAACAGACAGTATAAACTGATCACAGTTGACTATTTTCTTTATGTTCCTTTCTTTCCGGAACTTCAGGCACAGGCCTCTGTTAGAATGATCAGTCCCGATTTCTTAAGAACAATCGTCGGTAATTACATTGCACACCAGACTTCGAATTTATTAGATGAAAGGGAAGAATCATCGTGACAGACAATAAAGAAAAGAATATTAGCCGACCAGGCACTGAGGATAAGATTGATGAACTGGTCAAAACAGATGAAAAAGTAGTGAAAAAACTTGATACCGAAACACTTGAGATTGCCGGTGACAGGTATACAATCAAAGAAAATTACAGAGATGCGCTTGATCTGGAACTGCTTGAGGACCGATACACTGATCTACTGGAAAAATATGACTTTATCGTCGGAGATATGTCATATGGCAAATTAAGATTAAGAGGGTTCTATCACGACAGCAACAAAAAAGCACCAATTGATATGAAAATCGGTCACCTAGAAGACTACTTGAGTGAATACTGCAGTTTCGGCTGTGCTTATTTTGTTCTTGAGAGTCTTGAAACGAAGAAGAAACAGCGGTCGTATCCTAACCCGGATCCTCACTTCAAGCAGACTCAGAAAAAACCTCAGAAGAGAAGATCAGATAAGTCAAGAAGAAAATCTTCCGGACAAAAACAGAGCCAGTCTACTGGAGCCAAGGCTGCAAAAGAGTCAACGAAAAAGCCATCACGTGACTCACAGAAAAAGAAAGCAAGTGAGCCGACTAAAAAGAAGGCAGACAGAAAGTCTTTCACTAAAAAGAACCGGACTGAAAGCAAGCCCAATACAAAAAAGACTGAAAATGTAAAAGAAGTGAAAAATGAAAAGGGTAGCACGCGTTTTCAGATCAGAAAGAAAAAGTAATTAAGTAAAGGAGTTTCCAAATGACTGACAACAATTATAAAGGATACCTTATCGATCTGGACGGCACTATGTATAAGGGAAAAGAACCTATCGAACAGGCCCCGCGCTTTATCCGTCAACTTAAGAAGAGTCAGACCCCTTATATATTCCTGACTAACAATTCTACCAGTAGTCCGGAAGAAGTGGCAATTAAATTGAAATCCCAGTTCAATGTTCCCGCAGAAGCAGAGGAAGTCTACACCAGTTCCCTGGCCACAGCTGATTATGTTAAGAACCTGGAAGGCAACAGAGTGTTTGTTGTCGGAGAGAAGGGCCTGATCGAAGCCTTGGAACAGGTCGGATGTGAGATTGTCGAAGAGGATATCGATCATGTAGTCGTCGGCTTGGATAGAGAGTTGACCTATGAAAAATGTATGATTGCCAGTCTGGCCATTCAGAATGGGGCTTCATTCATTGCAACTAACAAAGACACGAACCTGCCTAATGAATTAGGGCTCGTACCTGGAGCTGGTTCTCTAGTCGCTCTCATCGAAAAATCGACACGAGTGGAACCGACTTTTATTGGAAAGCCGGAGAGTTACATTATGGAATCAGCACTTAAGAAAATAGGTCTGAACCGTGATGAGGTTCTGATGGTCGGAGACAATTATGAAACGGATATCCTCGCAGGTATCAACAATGGAGTTGATACGCTTCTGGTACTCACAGGCTTTACGTCAAAAGAGGATCTCGACCAGTTTGCTGATGAGCCGACTTTTGTGATAGACACCTTGGATGATTGGAGTGTTTAGAATGAATGCTCTAAGAAAAGCAGGAGGTGTAACGAGTCTGATCCTCCTGATCATCACTGCAAGTATTGCGGTGGTCATCTTGTTTACTCCACTTTACCAGCTGACTGTCAGAATTCATGATTTACCTGAACGGTTGAATATGACCTACGAAGGAATCATGGACAATTACTACGTGCTCCTAAGGTATCTCCATTTTCCTTGGATCACTGAACTGGAGTTTTTGGATTTTCCGAGTTCAGAGAGCGGACTGTTTCATTTCTGGGAAGTCAAGATTCTCTTTTACATCAATTACGGGATTCTGATCATTTCCAGCGTGACCAGTTTCTTTTACATGAGATACGTTAAAAGAAACAGAATGATCTGGACACTCCAGAGACCATTTTTCATTGCAAGTCTGGTTCCGCCTGCGCTGCTTTTCTTTCTGGCAGTAAACTTTGACAGAATGTTCGTTTTATTTCACGAGATTTTCTTCAACAACGATTACTGGCTGTTCAATCCCGCTACGGATCCCATCATCCTGGCACTTCCACAGGAATTCTTTATGTACTGCTTCATTCTATTTTTCATTCTCATAGAAGGAGCATTCATCGGGATGTACTGGTACAGCAAAAAACGTGCATTCAATTAAAAGGACCGGTCACTTACATGAGTCTGCCTATCTGGCAGATTTTATGTGAGGGACCGGTCTTTATCTGTTATTTCATTATATCTGAGATTTCAGGATTATCGTGTGCAACCCGACTTGCTGCAGCCGCAGCGATTGCACCGACGATGTCATCCAGGAATGTATGGGTTTCTTGTGTATTCTTGTGATAATCTAGTCGACTGATGACTTTTGGCTTAGTTTTGTCTAGAAACCCGTAGTTGGTGAAACCAATGGAGCCATACACGTTGACAATGGATAAAGCTAGAATCTCATCAATTCCATACAGCCCCTCATCTTCTTTGATGATTTCCTGAAGGGGACTAGACAATTTGTTTTCTTCGCATAATACATCAAGCTCTATTCCAGTCAGAATGGCATTTTGAACCTCTCGTTTCCTGATGACAGCTTGAACATTATCCAAGCATAAATCCATGGTGATTTCTGTGAGGTAAGGTTTTTGAAGATCATAAACCAGTTCGGCAATCTCTTCCAGAGTCACACCTCTGTCTTTTAACCTCTTTAAAGCTACTTTATGCAGTTCTGAACCTGATTGAACCATTTTGACTCCTCCTTATTAGTGTTTATTAATCTTCAAAAGTTAATTTTGTACTTTGGATTGGCTGAGCATGTTCATTTGGATAAATGGAATGAATGGCATGATTGACCGCAGTAGGGGCTTCTCCAAATCCCGTGGCAATCAGCTTTATTTTGCCATCAAAGGTCATACTGTCACCTGCAGCATAAATTCCTTCAATGGATGTTTCCATTTTTGAATTGACGACGATATCGGTCTGTTCAAGAGCGATATTCCAGTCTTTTACTGGACCCAGTGAAGAGACGAAACCATAATTGACAATGAAATAATCCAGATCGACAGAGAACTTGTATTCTCCTCGTGTTTCTTTAAATTCCACGGCTTTAAGCTGCCCGTTTTCCTCCACGAAATTGTGAGGGATATAAGGAGTAAGGACCTCAATACTGGAAGACCTTACCATCTCCACAGAGCCTTCATGGGCCCTGAATCGCTCTCGTCTGTGAACAAGAATAACTTTTTTGGCAATGGGCTCCAGAGTCAGTGCCCAGTCAACTGCTGTATCCCCTCCGCCGCATATGACAACAGTTTTATTTTTATACTGCTCCAGATCTTTGACAATATAATGCAGATTAGCTTCCTCGAAAACTTCTGCATTGGGAAGAGATAAGGTTCTCGGGCTGAAGGAGCCCTGACCAGTTGTAATGATCACTGTCTTAGAAAAATGACTGCCTTTATTGGTCGTTAATTTAAAGAGCTGATCGTCCAGTTTGTCAATGGTCAGTACTTTTTCATCAAGACAAATCGTCTGGTCGAAGTGCTGCATCTGCGCGGTCAGCTGATGAACCAGTTCTTTTCCGGTAACACCTGCGTATCCTCCTACATCATAAATAGTTTTCTCCGGATAAAGGAGGGAGACTTGTCCGCCCAGTACAGGGAGTGATTCGATCAGTTTAGTTTTTGCATTTCTCATACCCGCATAGAAAGCTGCGAACATGCCTACAGGCCCACCGCCTATAATAGTGATATCGTATAGTTCTTCTGACAGATTCAAAACAAACCCTCCATAATATAACTGTAGATCAATATAGCATGCCAATCAACAAAGCGATCACGACACCTGAAAGAATACCAAAAAAGACTTCAATCGGTTTGTGTCCAAGATATTCCCTGGACTGCCTTTCTTCTTTCATTGCTTCGATCTCTTCCTGAGTCTGATGAGTGAACTTTTTTCTGAAATTTTCGAAATCAGCTAGCAGTTCATTGATCAGAATACCATGTTCACCACTCTGGCGTCTGACCCCCATGGAATCGAACATGACGATGACCCCGAATGTCGCGGCAATAGCTACATATGGAGACTGAATGCCGTATTCTGATATCATACTCGTTATCAGGGCAGTTACTCCTGCCGAGTGAGAACTCGGCATCCCACCAGTCGATGTGGCAAGTGCCACTGATGATGGCCGGTTTAATAATAGAGCAACAGGGACTTTGATGATCTGAGAAATAATAATAGCTGAAAAAGCAGCTACCAATGGATAATTGTTAAATAGTGTCATGAAAATCTTCCTTTGATTAAAATAGAAACCTTCTTAATAATAACATGAATAAATACTGATGATGATTAAAAAGTGTTACAATTAGAAAGTTATTGGCAATCCAACAGAACTGCGGTACACTAAATAGAGATAAACATTAGGAGGAATACGAATGACTCAATTTCCACAATTAAACTTGGATCAGGTAACTGGACCAAAAGCTGTAGTTAAAACCAACATGGGAGACATCACTATTCAGCTCTTTCCTGAAGAGGCACCTAAGACAGTAGAAAACTTTGTCGGACTATCAAAAAAAGGATACTATGACGGTGTCATCTTTCACCGTGTCATTCCAAATTTTATGATACAAGGTGGAGACCCTACTGGAAGCGGAATGGGCGGTGAAAGTTTTTTTGGAGGGAACTTCGAAGATGAATTCAGTCCATCGCTGTTCAACCTGAATGGCGCACTGTCTATGGCTAACGCAGGACCAAATACTAACTCAAGTCAGTTCTTCATCGTGACTATGAGCGATACTCCAGCACAAATGGTTTCTCAACTAGAAGGTGCAGGATTCCCGGAAGAAATCATTGAAGCATATAAGGAAAACGGGGGAACCCCTTGGCTTGATCAGAAACACACTGTATTCGGTCATGTCATTGAAGGATACGAAGTAGCTGAAGCGATCCAGAATGTAGAAAGAAACGCAATGGACAAACCTAATAAAGATATCATCATTGAAACGGTCACGATCCAAGACTAACAGGGGCCATTCAATCAGTAATTTTATAAGTTTAGGAGGCATGACATGTTAGGTGCAATAGAAGCTGGAGGAACGAAGTTTGTATTGGCCGTCAGCGATGATGAGTTCAATATTTTAGAAAGACAGTCGATCCCGACCACGACTCCGGAACAAACGTTTGAGAAAGTGTTCGAGTTTTTTGATCAGTACGACGTCAGCGCCATCGGAATCGGGTCATTTGGCCCAATAGATGTCAACATAAAATCAGCGACTTATGGGTACATCACATCTACCCCAAAAACGGCCTGGGAAAACACAGATTTTATCGGTGTGATGAAAGAAAGGTATTCTGTTCCAATGGGCTGGACCACAGACGTAAATGCTGCGGCCCTAGGTGAATTGACCTATGGTGCTGCCAAGGGAAAAGAGTCCTGTCTCTACCTTACTGTAGGAACCGGCGTAGGTGGCGGGGCAGTGATCAAAGGAGAACCTTTAGAAGGATTTGGTCATCCTGAAATGGGACACATCCTTGTCAGAAAACATCCTGAAGATCATTTCGAAGGGCACTGTCCTTACCATGGGGACTGCCTTGAAGGGCTCGCCGCAGGACCGGCTGTAGAAAAACGCTACGGGAAGAAAGCTCAGGAGCTTACGAATAATGAGCAAGTCTGGGAGATTGAAGCTCACTACCTTGCCCAGGCGCTAATGAGTTATACGTTGACACTTAGTCCTGAGAAAATTATTTTAGGCGGAGGAGTCATGAAACAGGCTCAGCTTTTCCCGCTCATCAGAGACAAATTCATACGACTGATGAATGACTATGTACAGACCCCCGATATGGAAGAATACATCGTCTCACCACAACTGAAAGATGATGCCGGCATTACTGGCTGTCTCATACTCGCTCAACGCGCATTATAACGAATAGTCCCATCAGGTATACGGCCGTCACTTTACTAGAGGCTCATATTCCTGAAGGGACTTTTTCTTATTGTTCAAATACTTTTCTGATTCTGTTCAGACCATCTCTGAGTACGGATTCGGGTACTGCAAAATTCAGCCGCATGAAACATTTGACGTTTTGGCCGTAACTGATGCCGAACAGAGACGAAGCGATTTTTTAAATCTTGATCGTAGACTGGTTCATGATTATCAAAGTACATATCGGGCACCCAAAATGGCAAAGCATTTTGACTGCTGAATCACTCTTCTGTCAAATCCCACTTGACACTCCCAGTTTTATGACGGTCGATCACTTTGTCAAAATTCATAACATCACCCCAATGGTCTTTACCCATAGTATCAGCTAAATATAGGCTAAATGCAAGGGGAGTTTAAAAGAAGATAGTTTCCAATATCTTTCATTTCATGCTATACTACTAAAGGATGATTTAATGAAAACCATGATGACGGAGAGGGGAATTCATGGTGTACAAAATAGGACAAAAAGTTAGAGGAAAAGTCATTGGGATCCAGCCATATGGCGTGTTTGTAGCGATAGATGATGAAACACAGGGCCTCATACATATATCTGAATTAAAACACGGATATATCAAAAGCATCTCCGATGTCATCAATAAAGGAGATATGGTGGATGTCATCATTATGGATATTGACGAATATTCCGGAAAAATCAGCCTGTCACTAAGAAGTCTGCATAAACCTAAATTCCATCCATTTTCAAACAAACGTAACATTGCCCGCTATGGGAAGAAAACTGGAATCGGATTTAAGTCGATCGAAGACAAGCTGCCAAAGTGGGTAGAGCAGGCACTGAATGAAATAGATGCACAAAAGAACAGCAGAAGAAACGGCTGACTGATTATTTGCTTAGAAAGGTGTTAATAAACTTGATGAAAGAAAATCATTATGTTGCATGTACGATTCTTGTAAAAGATGAAAATGGACGGTATGTGTTCCTTGTAAGGAAACAAGATGAAGGCTTTGCTTTTTTAGCAACAACTGTAAAGCCTAAACAAACAGGCCTTGCCAGTGTAATCGACAGGCTTAAGCAAGTAAGCAATCTGGACATTGAAAAGCTTGAACTTAATGAGCTGACTAATGCCATCGTAGACGACAATCGGATCCCACTGTTCGTTTTCATTTATGAAAACGGCGACCTCGACCGCCCCGATGACTTATTAACCGAAAATACGGATCTGTCATGGGTGCATTCAGAAAACGTGATCACCACATTGGAACAATGGAAAATTTCTGGTGTTCCGCAATTTCTACTTATATAAGCAAATTAATCTATTTTGGAGGATGATAATATGACTAAAATCAATTTTGACTACTCAAAAGTGGTTGGACAATTTATTAATGAAGACGAACTGAAAAACATGCAGCCGCAAGTCGATGTAGCGCACAAGATGATTCAGGAGAAGACTGGTCCAGGAAATGATTTTTTAGGTTGGGTCGATCTGCCTGTAGACTACGACAAAGAAGAGTTTGCTCGCATAGAAAAAGCTGCACAGAAAATCAAATCAGATTCTGACGTTTTAGTCGTTATTGGAATCGGGGGATCTTACCTTGGAGCTAAGGCGGCTTTGGACTTCCTTACACATTCCTTCTACAACGAGTTAAACAGCGAAAACCGAGGCGCTCCGCAAATATTCTTTGCCGGAAATAATATCAGCTCTACTTACATCAGTGATCTAATAGAAGTAATTGGAGATAAGGATTTTTCTGTCAACGTGATTTCTAAATCTGGAACTACTACAGAACCTGCTTTAGCATTCAGAGTCTTCAAGAGCCTGCTGATCGACAAGTACGGGGAAGAAGAAGCTAAAGGAAGAATCTATGCGACGACAGACAAAGAAAAAGGGGCACTTAAATCTCTTGCAGATGCAGAAGGGTATGAGACGTTTGTCATTCCCGATGATGTGGGCGGACGCTTTTCTGTCCTGACAGCTGTTGGTCTGCTTCCAATAGCAGTAGGTGGTGGAGACATCACTGCATTAATGAAAGGGGCAGCTCAGGCTCGTAGTGATTTCTCAGAAGATGATCTAAACAGTAATCTGGCTTACCAGTATGCTGCATTCCGAAACATCCTATATAGAAAAGGAAAAGTCACTGAACTGCTTATCAACTACGAACCAAAACTTCAGTATTTTTCTGAATGGTGGAAACAGTTATTTGGTGAATCAGAAGGGAAGGACCAGCGTGGAATCTATCCATCCAGCGCCAACTTCTCTACAGATCTTCATTCGTTAGGCCAGTATATTCAGGAAGGTAGAAGAAATCTGTTCGAAACAGTCATTAAAGTCGATAAACCTTCCAAATCAATGTCAATTCCTACCGAAAAAGAAGACCTTGATGGTTTAGGTTACCTGGAAGGAAAAGAAATCGATTTTGTAAATACTAAAGCATTTGAAGGCACTTTGCTTGCTCATACAGATGGAGAAGTACCTAACTTCGTTGTTACTATTCCAGATACGTCTGCTTATACTCTTGGTTACCTGTTCTACTTCTTTGAGATTGCAGTAGCTTTATCAGGTTACCTGAACAGCGTCAATCCATTTGACCAGCCGGGCGTAGAGGCGTACAAGAGAAACATGTTTGCCTTACTTGGAAAACCTGGTTTCGAGGACCTTGCGAAAGAATTGAACAATCGTTTATAAACTTTCACTTTTAAAGAAGGGCATTTATGCTCTTCTTTTTTCTTTTCCTTTAAACGAAAATAGGGTATGATTATTAGCTATAGGGGGAGTAGAAATGAATCAGATCATAGTTAAAGAAGCAGAAGTTTCTGATATAGCAAAGATTAAAAAGATCCTGCACAGTACAGCAGTGTGGCTGAACCATAAAGGATCTGAACAATGGGCCGGTCTGCTTAAAGGAGAGGATGTACATAATATTCAGGCAGCGGTAGAGAGAAAAGAGGTCTATCTAGCCTATAAGGACAAAAGTATATTAGGCACGTTTGCTCTCTGGGATAAGCAGACACCGTGGGATATAGACTTATGGGGAGAAGAGAAAAGTAGGAAGTATCTTTACCTTCACAGAATAGCACTCGATAGTGACCAGCATGGAAAAAATAGAGGAAAATTTCTACTGGAGGCAGCTCAGTTGATTGCGAAAGAGAGTGGGAAACAAGGAATAAGGCTGGACTGCATTGCAGGCAATCCAAACTTAAACTCATTTTATCAGGCGAACGAATTTGAATATGTAAAAACAGTCCATGACTATGATAACGGAGAAGGCCTGCAGGATTATAACCTTTATGAATGGAAAGTGAAAAAAGATACTGAAAAGTATTGACGATGATCCAAATACCTGTTATTATTAATTTCGTTGCTGCAAAACACTTATGTGTAAAGGCAACACAAAAAAAGTGAAATAATCGTTGACAAGTAATTGACGATAAGTTATACTAAAATAGTTGTCATACGAGTAAAGGTAACGCTTTCAACTTCGAAGAAATAAACAAAAATATTTCAAAAAAGGTTGACGCTTAGACAGCGACATGGTATGATATAAAAGTTGTTGCGAAAGACAAACAACAAAAATTGAACGAGATAGATCTTTGAAAACTGAACAAAGTAGAAACAACCAAATGTGCAGGGGTCTTCGATTCTTTTGGAGTCGAAGGCAACAAACGAGTTAACATGGTTAACTCACAAGTAATACAATGAGC
>NZ_BAAGIQ010000025.1:0-25403 GCF_054658175.1 Alkalibacterium sp. s-m-28 | reverse complement strand
TGATGAATTTGGACAATTCTGTGTTAGGGTGAGCTTTGAACAGGATATGAATGTGGTCTCTATCTTCATTCCATTCGATGAGAGTGATGTTGTAGTTTGTACTCATTCTTAGAAACATATCTTTGGCGTAATCTGAAACAGGGGGAGTGATGACTTTTCTTCGATACTTTATAACTAAGACAAGGTGGTAATACATCGATAAGACTGAATGATTGTTGTTGTCCAATTCCATTGATGCCACTTCCTTTCTGTTGGTTACCACTGAATATAGTATACAACAAAAAGGACAGATTAACCACTTCAAGCTATCGCTTGACCGAAATTCATCTCCCACTTTCACCGGTGCTTCGCACCCATACGCTTAGAAGTGGGAGACTTCTTTCGGAATTACGTTAAAGCACTTGATTAAGTAGACATCAAAAGGTTGAATGCCTACTTCAAACGCGATAATGATAATCTGGCCTCGCCAGATTTTTCGTCATCTGAAGCTTCTAGATGTAGTTCATTGGGGTTCAGCGATTTGAACTTCATTCTGACGTCTCTTGAATGAAGTTCACCTCTGCAATCGTACTGCCAACTAGACTATAGCATATTGCGGTGTAGTTCAGCTCACTTCTTTTATCACGAACTTGACTCAGAAGTGCTCATAATGCAGTTCAGCGCTCACATCCCGTCTGAACTACACCCTGCGTTTCTCACAGCATCAACTGACTATAATGATAATCTGGCCTCGCCAGATTTTTCTTCATTGAAAGCTTCTAGATGTAGTTTATTGGGGTCCAGCGATTTTAACTTCATTCTGACGTCTCTTGAATGAAGTTCACCTCTGCAATCGTACTGCCAACTAGACTATAGCATATTGCGGTGTAGTTCAGCTCACTTCTTTTATCACGAACTCGACTCAGAAGTGCTCATAATGCAGTTCAGCGCTCACATCCCGTCTGAACTACACCCTGCGTTTCTCACAGCATCAACTGACTATAATGATAATCTGGCCTCGCCAGATTTTTCTTCATTAAGACTCTTTAGAACCTTACGCAGGCGATACATTGAGTGCAGTTCGCCGCACCAGGTATACAATACTTCAGTTTTTAAAGTTTCGTCAGGAAAAAGTGTCTGGTATTCTAATGTATGTCGCATCGCATTATCGATTGCCGATTCTTTGAATCCACAGAACCTACAGACACACATCCGACCCAAAACTTTGTTTAAAAACTCATTACATTTACTGCAATATATCCCTTTTTTCAACAGATAAAAGTCATGAGCTGGCAAGTCAGTCAGTAGGTATGACTTTGACTTTAGATTTAGGTTAGTTAACTTCTCGGCTATTTCTAAAAGTTTTCTGGTTTTTATATTGGACTGTTTTTCGATCAGTTTAAAATGGCTATCCAGCAGACTTGGGAGTAAAATTCTTTTATCGGGTATTGACTGATAAATGGTACAGTTGGGATTAATGAATACGACATATGGTTCGACTTCCAGATTAATATTATGTTTTCTCAACATATTTTTTAACAGAATAGCTGCTCTCTGGACTTGACTCACTGGATTTAATATCTCCAACCCACTTGAATAGTAAGTCAACCTCCCTTCTCGATACATAAGCTCACCTTGGTAATTTTTCACTTCATAAATGTAAATCTTCTGATCAGTAAGGATACTCATATCAATTTGAAAAGTAGAACCCTGACTTTTCAAAAAGAGATCCGGTATCATCAGATAATTTGGGAGATATTTTTCAACAATACTATCAAAGTGTAGTTCCCCTTTATACCCTTTCATCTGAGAATAAGCATACTGCTTGTCTTCATCACTCAAATCTGCTCTTATAAGTAAAGCTTCCAAAACAAATAGCACAATCGGTTTAGACCTGTCTTTATACATCATATTCTTCACTCCTAAATAACGATCTATATATAATATTGATGAAAAAACAGATAACTAACTAAAATACTTTAATTCATTTTCTTTTTTTCTGAGTATTTTAGATAAAAAAAAGGCAGAGCCACGCTCCACCATTTTTCAGCTTAGAGATCAGTATAAAATAAAATAATAGTATCTCTTATTCAACTTTTCTACCCTTTAGATCCTCCTCAACCCACATCTCTTTCTCATAACTTTGTCCAATATCTGAGCCAACACATGAATTTTAATTTTGAAATAAGTAAAATAGTTCCTTACTGACCAATTTTGACACTATACTCAGTATTCGAATTAAGATTTTCAGCTTCGGATACAGGAATAGTTAATATGATTGAATTCTCCTGTTTTCTCAATCTAGTCATCACTCAAGTCCCCCTTTTACATTGTTATCACCGATTAGATGCGCCATATTCACTAATAGTTACTTCCAATCATTTCTCAAGTATCATTACCGCGCATTCGATCCGGCCATGCGCGCCAGTGTATGACGGTCTCCACGAATCACTCGGGACATTTCCAGAATATTCAGATAAGGTGCGACTCCTCCATATCCGGCATCGCCAATATGCTGGATATCCACACCGCCTATTTTATTTTGTAAAGCAATATCTTTGATTGTGCTTGGATCCGCTGTTTCCTGGCTTGTACCTATAGCCGACATGCTCAGTACGTCAGAAGACTTGCATAAACAAACGGCTTCATAGACGACGTCCGGTGTGACTCCCGGTACTGTTCCGATTGCTGGCAGAAGAATGATGTCTGCTCCACTCTCAATGAAGGAACGGATCGCATCCAAATCGATCACTGCTTCGTTCACTCCAGCACCGTGCATTTTCCCTGCGATAATCAGACCTTTGAACGCTTCTTTTGCTACTGATATTGCTTTGTTTATTTCTTTATTACTTACGCCTGTTCCCGGATTACCCGTCAGACAGATGAAATCGAATCCCAGATTCTCAGCTTCCTCGAATGTCTCTTTGAACGCCTGTCTCCCTTTAGAAATCGTCAGCTTATCTTCATTCATGACTGCCTGCTGATCGACGGGTTCGATATTGACCCCAATCGGACGACCTGTAAGTTCTTTCAGGCGTCTCACTGGATCATTTTCTTTGCTATCTAACCCATTAACTTTCGGCTCCAGCAAGTCGAAGCCATTTAAAAGAATCAAGTCTGCTCCGACAGATCTGGCCACCTCACTATTGGTTAGTCCAGGTGATGCCGCAGTAGAGACGATATTTTCAGACAGAATAGTGCGACCTTCGCTTGCTTTGATCGACTGCTTTAACTCTTCCTTATTCATCTCGAGAAAATCACTTGCATAACAGTTCAATAATCGCTTGACCATTATCCAATTCCACTCCTTTTTTAAATCGCTTACAAAAACTATAGACCAACTACTCAAATTTTTCAATTGTTTAGAATATGGAATTTTTGACATTCAATAACACATGACAATCTGGCCAGGCCAGATTTTACATCATTGAAACACTCTCAGTATAGTTCAGCGCCCAACGAGTCTTCTGAACTCTATTCTAGTGCTCTCAGAATGTAGTTCGGGCCATCCTGATCGTGCTAAACTCAACCGGCCAGCCGTCCGATGTAGTTCAGACTACTTTCTTCCGCACGAACTAGACTCTACCTGCATCATAATGAAGTTCATACGCAAAATCCGTGCTGAACTTCACTAGCTACTGTTGATCAAACCTAAAAGCTTAAACTGACAATCTGGCCAGGCCAGATTTTACATCATTGAAACACTCTCAGTATAGTTCAGCGCACAATGAGTCTTCTGTACTTCATTTTAGTGCTCTCAGAATGGAGTTCGGGCCATCATAATCGCACTAAACTCAATCGGCCAACCGTCCGATGTAGTTCAGACTACTTTCTTCCGCTCGAACTAGACTTTACCTGCATCATAATGAAGTTCATACACAAAATCCGTGCTGAACTTCACTAGCTACTGTTGATCAAACCTAAAAGCTTAAACTGACAATCTGGCCAGGCCAGATTTTACATCATTGAAACACTCTCAGTATAGTTCAGCGCACAATGAGCCTTCTGAACTCCATTCTAGTGCTCTCAGAATGTAGTTCGGGCCATCCTGATCGTGCTAAACTCAACCGGCCAGCCGTCCGATGTAGTTCAGACTACTTTCTTCCGCACGAACTAGACTCTACCTGCATCATAATGAAGTTCATACACAAAATCCGTGCTGAACTTCACTAGCTACTGTTGATCAAACCTAAAAGCTTAAACTGACAATCTGGCCTGGCCAGATTTTACATCATTGAAACACTCCCAGTATAGTTCAGTGCTTAACGAGTCTTCTGTACTCCATTTTAGTGCTCTCAGAATGTAGTTCGGGCCATCCTGATCGTGCTAAACTCAATCGGCCAGCCGTCCGATGTAGTTCAGACCACTTTCTTTTGCACGAACTAGACTTTACCTGCATCATAATGAAGTTCATTACACCTAAAGACACTGAAATCCAGCCACACTCAAAACAGGCAAAAACTCCCAGCTGATTCCGATAATTCCAGCTGGGAGTTAATTACTTTTCTATTCTACTATGCCAACATCACTCGGAAGGCGGTTGATGACAGTATCCAGGTGGAAATTGCCATCTCCCAGTTCTTCTTCAAATTCTTCAAGTACATCAATGTCGTTGAAGTGCCACCACTCTGAAGCGATCGGTATCAGATCAGCTTCAAACATGTAGGCTTCCAGTCGTATAGCCTCTTCGTTGACATGATTCATATACGGAATGTCCTGCCAGCCGACCCGGTCTCTGGCAGCAATTGGTCGCTCCAGCTTAGCTGATGCCGTACTTAATTCAAATATTGGAGAATACATTTCGTATATGGCATATTCGGTCACTTGCGGAACAATATAATGATCAATGATCCGTTCCTCTAGCGACTCCACTCGAGCCAGGGTCAGATCTACTGCCAGACCTCTTTGGTGATTGGATACCCCTTCGTTGATGAACCAGTTCATTGTCCATGGCGCTTCAGTTAGACCGTGCATGACTTCCTCGTTCTGCTCAGCCAGTTCCGATAATTGTTCGTTGACCAGAACTTGGGCTGTGCTTGGTCTGAATGCTTCCATGATGACAAGCGTTTCGTTATTTTCTAAAGCAGCCTGCTGAGCCTCAGCAATTTTATGAGCTGTACTGTAGATAATCGGCATGATGAACTCTTCCCTATCCAGGCGCTCATTCATTCCATACCCCTCATATAGTACTTCTCCTGTAATTCCGGGTATATCGGTGTATGAAGAACGGAAAATCGACCCGTAGGTATTCGGATTATCGTAGATGGCTGAAGGAAGCACATCCGGCAAGTTGATGAACGCCAGCTGATTAGACAGCCAGCCTTCCTGATCTTCAGTTTGTACGTGCCACCAGTTACCTTGCTCCTCAATAATATAAAACGGCGTGCCCGCAGGTAAAATTGTCAAGGATTCGGCATCTTCTGAGGCCGTTTCGCGCAAGTGGGTATTTACTGAAGTGAACCCACCCGCTCCTGTCACAGGAAGGTCAAACATGCTTTCCTCATAACGCGTGACAACCTGTTCTTCGGGTTCTTCCCCTGCCGGTTCTTCTTGGTCTGTATCTTCCGGTTCTTCATCAGTATCCGGTTCAGCCGGCTGTTCCTGTTCCTGCTCTGCCCCTTCATCCGGATCGGGGAATCCAGGTGAGGTTCTGTTCCAGAGGACAGCGATCACGCTTACCAGAATTATGAGCCCTACCAGCAGTGAGACTACAAGTGGTTTGTTTCTATTCATAAAGATAACTCCTTTGTATGTAAAGCGTAACGGTTACGTTTTTTTAGCATACCCTAAGTTTATTTTGTAGTCAATCGTATAATGTAAAACTAGACAATTATGTCACGCATTTGATTCTAGATACTTTTTACTATTTCAAAAATTGACTGACAAACAGGCATCGGCAGGACTTCTTCACTCCCTGATGCCTGTTATAGTCACTTTCCTTTATTCAAATCATAAGCTAGTTAATTTCCAGTTTCAGATTCCTAAGACTGACTGTGCTCTTCTTTATCCAACTGATCTTTTTTCGGGATAATCTTTTTATGTGCTCCATAGTTGAACAGGAGAATCACTGCATTCAACAGCAACCATATGATAACGAATGGCAGCTTGATCCACTCCCTTGAAGTAGCCTCTTGCTTACTTTTATTATGATCCTTATTCATGGAGACCGTCTCTTCTCAGTTTGATAATAGTTATCTTCTCTACGTTAGCCTTAATGCTCACACTATTCGGACAAATTTCGGGCTGGCAGTTACATAAAACACTTGCCCTCTGGCATTTCTCACTTTATACTGCTCACCTGATCCGACTTTCAGCTTGTCCAGGATTTCAGTAAACATCTGTCCTTTTTTCATGAATCCAAATACATCATCGTCAGACCAGCTGGGCTTGTTGTAGAAACGAAGTTCACCGTTGTGAATACTCTCCAAACGAAACCCTTTAAAACCCGGGAGCGATTTAGCTTTGTCATTAGCTGGATAATCTGGCAAATGATGTGCAGTCTTTTTTGTAGGAGGCTGATATGGGACGCCCACTTTTTTACAGATACATTCGACAACTGCTTCTGCAGCCGATATAAACTTAGCCTGATCCAAATAGTAATGATGATCGACCTGGTTATCGATGAATCCGTATTCTACAATAACTGTTTCCGTATTTCCAGTCAACCGGTGCATATAATAATAATCGACACCTTTTCGAATTTCTCTAGTGAATACCCGCCTCAATGGCAGACCAGTGGTATGAGCCAACTTTTCAGCCAATGCTCTGGCAAAATCAGCTTTGGCATGAATCGAATGAATCGTCTCGACCCCTCGTGCCTGACTATTGAAGGCGTTCCAGTGATTAGATACACATAAATCATACTGATTCTTGATCCTAGCTATACGCTGCGTCGGTTTCAGGGATACATCTGACTGACGGGTCAGGGCGACGTCTACCCCGCACTCCTTCAAGCGTCGATACTGATACAGACTGATGGAAAGTGTCCAGTCTTTTTCATTTACTCCAAATCCCTTCGCCCCCGGATCGGTTCCCCCATGTCCTGCATCAATGATTACTGTTTTACTCATGTCTCTTCCTTCTCTCTATTAGTTTATCAGTACTGCTTTAAAGTGACTCAGTTTTAGTGCCGTTCGATTTTTCCACTGGTAGACCGTTTTGCGGCTGACCTTATGCTTTCTCGCTATATCGGTCACGGAGAGCTGGTTCAGGACAGTCTCATTCAAATAGATCTGTTCATTCGGTGCCAGACAATCCAGCATAGAAGGAAAGAGCTGCCAGACGATCCAGTCTTCATTTTTGTCCCTGGACGACTCTGCTTCATCGTCAAAAAATTCTGAAACAGTCTCCTCCCGCTCTTTTTTCAGCTGATATTTTCTCAACTCATCTATAACCGCCCATTTGATTTTTTGAAAGGCAAAACCTGTGAACTGATAAAAATATTCCTCTTCACATAAATCCTCTGGAAATTGCTCGTACACTTTAACGAGTGTCAGTAAACCTATCTGAACCAGATCATCATAATTCTGATTTGATCTTAAAACTCCACACTTTTTCAATGCTCCATGAACCAAACTGGTATGAACAAAGAAAAAGTCATCTGCCATTTCTTCTCTCAATGTCCTCATCAATTTTCCTTTACTACGAGAATTCTCTAGTTTTATTTGTACCAGGCCTTGTACAACCCCTACTTTATAGGTAGAGCTATTCTCATTCAAAGGACTGAAACCTGTAGTCTGACTCCCGATTAATAAAATTATTATTATTCCAGTCTAAAGACTTTCATAATCAAGGTGAATCAGTTTAAATCCTCATCACATTCTTAACTAAATTTTCTGATTTCAACTGACATAAAAGGAGATAGACAGACAGGATTAAATTAATCTAATGGAAAAAATATAATTAATATCTACCGAATATAACCAGCTTATGCTATAATCAATGTGAATTTATGAACTTTAACAAAAAAATGATAGCGCTTTAACAAGTGCCGAAGGGAACGGTTCATGGATAAACTTTATAAAAAGTACGTCAGGCAGCTGGAAGATTATGTTTTAAAAGAACGGGCAAGTCAGTACCTCTTCACGAGTAATAAGGTAGACAGAGGTAGAACTTATTTTGATCATCTCAAAATAGACGCTTCTCAAATCATGAATTATCTGGATGTTTCACTTGAACAGAAGTATATTTCTATAGACCGGACATGCTTTTATATCTGTGATTTGTCCAATGAAGAACGAACACCCTATAACACGATTGTCTTTAATCTCTATGGGTCACCTCTCAAGTCCGTTGAAACGACAACTCAGATAATAAACCGGTCGTTCAATGCCATGAACATAAACTATGAAATGATTAAACATTTAGGCAAAGCTTTTGGCATAAATCAGAAATGTCCCTATGTCTTAGGTCCCATGTGTTTCGCTCCGGACAAAGGAACGAAGCACAATCACGCCAGCTGGATCGGTATACACAATGTGCGTGAGATTTATAGTCATGACAAACAGACCTTACTTAGTATAAAAAATGAACACGAGCTATTGATTGATTTAGATGTAAAAAAGACGGATAAAATGGTCACTAATGGACATATTATTTACCAGGCTCAGGAGGCTATGGTCAAGGGGTGGCAGGCTCTATACCAGGATGAGTCCGATGATTACCAGACCTGGAACATTTTAAAGAAACGCTCGCTACAGCACACCTTTTCTCAAAAAATACCAACCCTGTTCTCCTGTCTGATGTTCTTTTCCTATTTCCAGGCTCTGGAGATGCTTCGCACAGTTCTTAAAGAAGGTGATCCATTGCTCGATGACATTATGAAAAAGTATCCTAAGTTTATGCTATAAAACAGAACAGCTTATCCTCTGTTAATGAAGGATAAGCTGTTTTATTCTCCGGTGCTTGAAACTTGAATGTGCCGTCATTATCCAGTATTGTTTAAGTTATAATAATTGCTCTAAAGAGAGGTGATAGTATGGCAAATGAGGACTATTTAAAACGTAAGAAGGAACATCAAAAGAAATACGGCTGATGTGATCCATACTTGTCTAATTATGAAAGGATGAAATGAAATGATTTATCAGATAAAAGTAACACTTAAGGATGTTGGCCTGCCCGTCTGGAGGCGATTATTAGTAGACAGTGACACAACATTTGAGGACCTGCATTATATTTTAATGGCTGCTTTTGACTGGGCGGGCTACCATCTTCATGAATTTGACGTCAGGCGCTCATACGGTGAACGTATGAGTGTCACTCGTATTGGTCCTGATGACGATACAAATGGGAGCGATCTGGAAAACAGTTTTCCGTTCGCAGTGGATGAAGCGTTCACTTCTCAGTTCCTTCCCCATCTAAAGATTCGTAATGAAAAAAACGAACGCCTTTCCGACTGGATCAAGCAGGAAAAAGACCGTGTCCTCTATACTTATGATTTTGGAGACAACTGGGAACATAATATAGTCCTTGAAAGTATTCTAGAAGCTGACCCCAGCTTGACCTACCCAACATGCATCAAAGCAAAAAATGAGGCTCCACCAGAAGACAGCAGAGGAGAACTGATCGAAGGGGAAATCGACTTAGTTAATCCGGACTGGAAAGAAATTGTAGCTGATATAAATGATGTGTTTGAAACGGAAGACTGGAAAGACGAATTCTTGAGTCGAGATGATTTCTTTTAAATAGTTGGAATACATGAATAGCCGTACTGACTTCGTTTCCGAAATCAGCACGGTTATTATTTATGAATTAAGACCTGGGTAACCTTAATGTTATGATTATTGGCTTGGAGTGGTGCATTAATTATCTAATTTAAGTACCCAATGCTAAAATGCACTGGAGTTTTTATATTTTGTATCTATGGATTTGCCAACTTTTCAGTTAAAAAAGCTTTGAGTTGAAGCACACACTTACATCTTATTTGTTTTTATAATTAATCATAACAGTTTACTCGGCCTTACTTTTTTATCTTTCCAGCCCATACTTTTAGCCCATCTCCGTGCAACTGCAGACTCTTCTCTGCTATCTCCTTGATGCACTTCTCCAAGGAATCTGGCAAATCCGCTGAGACCTCCCACATCATCCATTACAGATAGACCATCAATAGCTAGACAGACCGGTCTATGCTTACGAAGAACCTCCGTATTGGCCTCCTCTATTTCCTGGACAGTGACTAGATGACTCCTGAGCAGTTCTTCACAAGACTTACGTTTAGTTATGCGCACTCTCCAGCCATCTCCAAAATCATATTCATAAAACAGTTCATCTGCCACTGGAAAGCCCCTTCCAAGGATCTGCTCACCTTCATATCCAATGAGTTCATCGACAAGCAGCTTCTCCAATAAATCTTCTGTTCCGGTTTCCATAAAGAGAGATCTGTTCATTTCTTCAATAGTCATGTTAATAAGCGGTGAACGCCCTCTAATTTCAGGTTTAGACTCAGAATCAGAATTTTTCCGGTCCATAAATTCTGAAAAAGATTCACGAATTTCAAGGTCCGGAAATCGGTCAAGCATCATCTCAACATCCTGTCTGGCCACTTCGTACTGTTCATAATGACCTCGGTAATCATATGGTCCAGTATATTTTTTCCGTAACCAGGAGTTAAAATTGCCTGAGTCATAATCATCATCCCAGAAAAGATCATGTTCCCCTTCTGAAGGGGGTTGGAATAATGTGCCGACAAGATCCGACCAGCCTCTAACTGTTCCATCAGTCACTCTCTTATAGTCATTCTCCGACAGTAAGAATCGCCTCAAATGTGAATTCTGCCAGCCAAAGAGTTTTTGTACAGTATAGTGTAGCGCATGAAGGGTCAGGTCTGCTGGGATAAGGATATCACGGTTGATGCTGGTCCCCGTGGACGATTCTCCGTATCGTTTAAGCAGGACTTGTTCTTCATCTGACATATGGTCGCTCACAAGCTCCAGATGAAGAGGTATGGGTCTTATTCTCTCTTTTTCTTCAGACATCTTTATTAACTCCTTTTTGTTTATTATTCAAATATAATCAATTGTCGATTATACTTGAACATAATTGTCTTATTATCGTTTGGCTTTAATAGCAACAACATGAGCTTTCTTAGTCTGTGCATCAGAAAGGGCGTACTTGCCTAGGCTATTAGCATATGCCTCAATTTCTCCCTGCGAGAGTACTTTCTGAGAATTTTTGACCTGTTTTTTTACACTTTTAATCAGGCGGTCTCTTTTTATAACTTTAATGTGATCAGATTGAACCGTTATTTTCTTGAGCGTACATCGTTCACTAAAAATAATATATGAAAGGTAAAGCCCTTCTCTGTCTATACCCGTTACACTTTTTAAAGCATTTATATGGGCATTATTCTGCCAGATAGGATTATAGAAGCTAAACTTCTTTTTATTGGGAAATGTCTGAGTCCAGTTTCTCCGGTTTTCATTCCCGTAAATCCATCCGCTGTAGTTTTTAGATTCAAATACATAGGTTCCCGTTTCAGCAACCATAAGCAGATCGATTTCCGTTGTTCCACCGCCATGCTTAGGTATGTATAGATTCGTCAGTAATTTATGATTGCCATCCATTTTCTCAAGTTTATAGTAGATCAAAAATTCTCCATAATTGCCTTTATTAAACACTGTCTTAATAAAACTATTTCCACTAGCACCCCGATAAGTGGACTGCTTATATTTTATGTATACTGGAATAAGAACTATTCCTGTTAGTATAAGACTGCAGATTATTATGTATTCCAAGTGTCGTCTCCTTCTGTTAAATGTGATAGTCTATTATAGATCTAAATATATTTGGATATGGTCCATATTTTCATATTTTACTTAATACCTCTCAGGTAATTTTAAAACATGATTATTTCTTTTCAAGATCGACAAAAAAGATAAAAACGATTCAAATAATTCCAAAAATTTTACTCTCCGTTCCTTCTTCTCTTTAAATAAAGCATGGTTTGAATTTCCCCATTCAAACCATGCTTTATTATCCGCAAATTCCATTAACTTTCTATAATTTCGCCTTACTCAGCTCATCCATAAAGGCTGGTCTTCGGCTATGCTTTTTCCGTATTTGCCCAGTCACTTCGTTAGCTAGTTTTTCATCTGTGACTTTACCATATTCTTTTATTAATGAAGCAACTGCTCTGTATCCTGACCGATTATTAGCCATAGAAGCCTCTTGCTCAATAAGGTATTTATACGCTTTAATAACCAACTCTTTGTGGGTACCTTGTAAATACTCAGCATACTCCCGAACATACCTGACATCGCTAGTGACTACCTCAGCTAAGGCGTCCACGTCTTGTTCTTCTCTAATTAATCTCAGATAAGTTTGATTATGGCCTGTAAATTGAAAGTTCTTTTTCAATTCCACCTTGAGTTCTTCATAAAGTTCTTGTTCATTACCTTTATACAACTCTTTCAATTCATTGTAGTAGTCAAAATCACCAGATAAAAAGAGTTCTTTCCCTAATGTAAGTTGTTCATTTAGCATCTCCGCATACTTGTAGGCTTTATACCTTAACTCTTTCCAAATTGCTACTTGTCCTTTGTAGTATTTATGCTCATTCTCTCCTTCTTTGGTCAATTGAATGACTTGAAGATAATCTTTCTGATCAAAATATTTGTCGATAACCCTTTTTCTAAAACTGTCATACTTAATATTGTTCACTAAGAAGAGCATCTGTTCATCTGCATCTCCTCTTCTTTCAATCAAATGAAAGACTTTAATCAGATAGCGTTCATTGTGATACATTGTTGACCATGTATTGCCTTGTTTAATACGACCCATTAACTCTTCTACATAATTTTCATATAGGGTATCCTCTTCTGCCAAATCGTCCAAGACTTCAAATAACCCTTCTTGAAAATCCTCCCAAACAGGTACTTCGTTATGATCCAATTCATTGATGATTTTATTGTAGACTGCTTTTTTGTCCTCAAGACTTAACTCACTGGAAACAATAGATTTCACTATTTGTATGCAGTCATCCACAATTTCTCCAAGTGTCCAGTCGTCATCTTCAAAGTATTCGAGTAATTCCAGCAGTTCATTCATTACTAGACAAGCGATATCACAGGAAATCAAAGGGTCTTTAACGTTTAGCGCCTTATTAAGTACCTGCCCCATCTCTAAAGCATACTCGGCACTTCTTTCTTGATGTAAATTCCCTTTATAATCAAAGTATTTTTCATTTATAGCTTCCAGTACTCGTTTAGTTTCAGCTAACTCATCTTCAGGAGATCTTTCACCATATTTAAACCGCAAATGATGCTCCAAACTCGAATCATTCGCTGCTCTCTGCATGATAAAACGGATTAGTTCCTCCTTTGACAAGGAGTCTAATAATTCCTCAAGAGTATACGCATCATTGGGTTGAAATTCTTTTGACCCTTCAATTAAGTTGCCTTTTTCCATAAGTTCTCTCAATTTATAAAAAACAGAAACTTCATGTTTGCAAATCGGGCCAAAGTCAAATGGACAAGTACAAGACGAATAAATGTCCTCCTGTTTATTCATTTTTATTTTCACATTGTATACATATGTTCCAAAAATGTCAGCTTCATATGAATCATAATCAGTCTGATATATCTTCTCGACCAATCCTTGTTCATAATATTGCTTCCCACGTTTCAAAATGGTTGGATTTATCTGTTTTTCGAACTGTCTTAAATTTATCATCCGATCACCCTTATATATCGTTATCTGCCCTTAAGTGGAACTGATTTACAAAATTCAGCACAATTAGTCAGCAACTTTACTTCTATATCCTGATGGACTCGTTTTCCAGTATTTCTAAATTACTGAATAATCTATCTATATTTTTTTCACAGGTCTATTTATTAGTGAGCTATGTACTTGATATTTATTTATTCACACCAAAAATGTAAGAAATGACCAGATAATATCTTAAACTAGCTGTAGCTCCCCAGTTACACTTGAACCACGTCAAATGGGTTACTAGAGAGATTTGCTTTAAAGAATCAGAAATAGGCCATCATTCTAGTTTACCTTCTATCTTATTCAAATATGAAATAAATCAACTGATTTATTTGCTCTAATTCATTAAATCCAATTTTTTCTATAAATTGACCGTTTCTCTCAACATAGTTAAGTGATTTCAATTGCGGAACGATTACTTGGCCTTTAATTTTAGATGTACTGGATAACTCGAATCGGGTAGGATTATTTCTTTTCGTAGACGTAATTGGGCATATCACGGCAAATCTGGTGCTCCGGTTGAATTCATATGAAGAAACAACGAGGCCAGGTCTTCTTTTTTGAATTTCGATTCCAGTAGAAGGATCGAAATCAATCCAAACGACATCTCCTTTTTCTGGAATATATTTTTTGTCTACCATATTTCTTTTCCAACAGGCTTCATTTCTGCCCATTCATCCTCTTCGTAAAATTCACCTTTTTCAGCATTTTTGAATGGATTTTCAAGTTGCGGAATCAACGTAATAGTTCCATGCTTATCCGTTTTCACAATATACTCTCTGTCCATATCAAGATTTTTGGCTTCTGCAGCAGGAATAGTTACCACTATTGAACTTCCTTGTTTGCGTAATTTTGTAGTAGACATACTATTCACTCTCCTTAAATTAAGTATACTCCGCAACACCTGATAACACAAATTCAAAATAGCGACATTTTATATCTTTTATTGCACTGTTTTCTTTCTACTTAAAGACAGATAGTCACAATGAAATGACTAGTCAAAAACCTTATTGATGCACACTAATAATGGGAAACCATTTCTGAATGGATCTTAAGGAAATTCAGCTATTCAGAACGAGTCTGATCAGAAATCAGGGTTACTTGTTCCGAATAATATGTAATCTAAAAGAGTTTGATCAAAAATCAGCACTACTTGTCTCGATTAACATGTAATCTAAACGAGTTTGATCAGAAATCAGCGCTACTTGTCTCGATTAATATGTAATCTAAACGAGTTTGATCAGCAATTAGCACTACTTGTCTCGATTAATATCTATTCGAGACAAGTAGTGCAGAAAAAATCCTGAACTTGTTCCGAAAGGCTTAAAAAGCTGGTCTGATTGACTCTCGGTAGACACAACACCTGATAAGAGAAGTATTGAAGCTGCCATTATTACAAAGAGACGAAAAAATCGGCAACGCACTATCACCAAAAATGGCGAAGGCGTAGCCGAGCTTTCCTTATCTATACAATACGTCGTATTAAAGAGTCAAAAACTGCCTTTTTACAGTATCTTTTTAGGGGCCAATTTCTTTTGGTTCCATCCCATATATTTTGCCCATCTGCGTGAATCAGCCGCTTCTTCTTTGTCATCACCTTCATAAATCGTTTCTAAAAATCGTGCATATCCACTTAAACCACCGACATCATCCATTACGGAGAGCCCGTCTCTAGTTAAACACACTGGTTTGTGTTTGAGGATCACCGTTTCACTGGCTTCTTCCAACTCTTCAGCACTCACCAGATAGTCTGACAGCAAATCATCATAGTGTCCTTTTTTTGTTATGTTAACTCTCCATCCGTCACCAAAATCATACTCGTATAACAATTCTCTGGTCACTGGAAACCCTTCTCCCCTTATTTCTTCATCTTCGAAAGCCAGAACATCAGAAACCAGCAGTTTTTCAAGCAAGTTCTCTGTTCCACTTTCCAACATGAGAGATGCATTCATTTCATCCAGTGTCATATCGATCAATGAGGCTCTGCGAAGTATTTTCGGTTCAGAATCGGGATCCTGTTCTTTTCGTTCCAAGTAATCATTAAAGGATTCGCGTATCTCCATGTCTTCAAACCGGTTCAGCAAGTCTTTAATATCCTGCCTTGCCACTCTATACTGTTCGTAATGTCCTCTAAACACATATGGTCCGGTATATTTTTTTCGAAGCCATGTATTTATACTGCCTGATTTATAATCATCATCCCAGAACAGATCATGCTCTGCTTCTGACGGCGGCTGGAATAAACTCCCCACCAGATCAGACCATCCTTTGACCGTATTGTTTGTCAGCTGAGCGTACACCTCTTCGGGAAGAAAAAATCGTCTGAGATGTGAATTCTGCCAGCCAAATAATTTCTGGATTGCATAATGCAGTGCATGGAGCGTCATATCGGAGGGAATAAAGATGTCTCTGGTAATGCTCTCTCCTGTGCTGGACTCTCCGTACCGCTTCAACAGCACTTTCTCATCGCTTGACAAAAAATCCGTCACCAGTTCCAGATGAAGTCGGATCGGTGTCATATCATTGCTGTTTCCATTCATATTAGATACCTCCAGTATTTCAATATATTTATACTAACATCCCACACTCTTTAATTCATTAATGATTTTATGTGAACTATTCAATGGTTTGAACGCTTTTTAGATATGACCTGAACTACTCCCAACAATAAGAGGCCAAGCAAACTCAATATACTTCCCGTTTTCAAATAAGGGTTCTTATAGGAAAAAATGATTTCTGAACTTCCGGAGTCTAAAGGCAGGCCAATAAATCCGATATTAGCTTGAACCAGTTCTCTCTCCTCACCATTAACGGCTACAGTCCATCCTTTTTCATATGGGATCGTTGTAACAAGGATCCCTGGGTCTTCTCTTTGAATCGTTCCTTCGATACGTTCATTTTCAAAGACTGAGATATCTAATGCATTTGCTCGTTTTTCATCAGCTAGTTCTCTATCAGTCAGTTCATCTACGGGTAAGGCATAGACCGTCACTTTATCAATCTGGTAGTGTCCTGTATCTTGAAATTGAATAAACAGTTCATCTGTTCCTGTATCCGTATGGCCAAGGTTGACAAACATATTTTCTCTATGAAAGTACGTACTGAAGGAATACTTGTCCGACTGACGAAACTTTTTGCTTCGTCCTTCATACATAAAGCGGATATTATAGCTTGTATCAGTCGGCATGTAAAAAGGTGTGTCTACAGGTTCATAATTCAATCCTTCTAAATGAATAAACAACTCATGTCCTGCAAATTCATTTGCGTTCTCAAGAGAAACACTTAAACGAGCGCCACTCTCTTTAACCTCTATTGTATGTTCTTCTGTATGTTCTTCCACTAGCTGTAGTGCAAGGTCGCTGTAGTCGATTTGATGAGCCACGGTTTCAACTTGTGGAATATTCTCTATGCTTTCCACTTGAATTCCTTCACTAGTTTCTAAGACTACTGCCTGCGTTAGGACCCCTTCTTTTTCGATTGGATTTAAATCAGAAAAATCGTCTCGCAGGATCATGCTGTCTTCCGCGTAAGCAAACGGGAAACTGGCTTCTGTTTGAGAAACAATAAATGCCGGATCCTCAGTTGATCGATGGATCACTTCGTACCCTTGCGGAAGGTAAGCTTCATTCACTTCTTCAGTTAGGATGTATTCAATGTTGAGCAAATGATTGGCTATGCGTCGATCATCCATCCCGTTTCGAAGGGGTTGAATAATCTGATAAGAAGCCAGTTCCATTTCTTCGGCGAACTCAGCTAGATAGCCATTTGTAATTGAAAGGTAAGTACTTAATCCCATCAAATCATGATAGATGAATTGATTGCGTGTGTGATTATCTTGTGATGTGACCCCTACTCGGTATACCTCTTCTTCGGGTAAAAAACCTTGCATGCCCCCAAATAAATTTTCATAACGATCCATTGATGTATTTAATTCAATGGTATCAGCTATCGAATGTCTTCCATATGGAAAGTACAGACTCATTGCGTTCGTTGCCATGTTCAATAAGACTAAGCTCACTAAAGCAACGGAAATCCAGTTAATCGTTTCTGCCTTTAAGTCTGTTTTTGACTCATAAGCAAGCAAGAACCACATGAGCCAGCCTAGCGCCATTGGAATAACATAGTATATATACATATTATGTGTAAAGGCTGAAATTGCATAGATCAAAGAAAAAACGATCAACCCATACTTGATTAATTGTAGCTCTTTAACTTGTAATGTGTTCCGTTCTTCCAGAAATTGTCCACTGGCAAAGGACAAAAAGAAAGGAATAGCAAAACTAAAACGATTATACGGTCCGGACATCCCGTTCATGAATGATCCAAAAAATGGGAACATCAGAAATAATCCCAAAATTAAAAGCATCGTGCCTGAAACTGTCTTTTCCTGTTTCGTTTTCCATAAAAAGATGACAGAAAACAACGCAAAGATCGAAAGACCACCAACAGTCCATAAATAGGATTCAGGAACGAACAAGTTATGAATGAGTGCAGTATAATAACTTAAATGATAAACAAGCAGATTGATTGCGGGTCCATCCGTCCCTCTTGATGCATTTAAAAACCCGTCGATCATCGGTAAAAAGATTACTGCACTTAATAAGACACCAATTATATAGTGCACTAAACAACGTCCAAAAGAAATGGCTAACTGCTTCACATTTCCAAACTTATAAAGCATACCGTACCGGACTATGCCATATATGAAAAACAAGACAGTTAATTTGTAAAAGAAATAAAAGTTAGCAATGGCACTGATTGCTACCATCACACTAAACAGTAACCCGGACTCTTTTCTTAAAATTTTCTCGACACCCAGACAAAGAAGCGGATACCAGATCAATGGTAAAATAAAAAAGGGATGCCGTTTTGCATTATAAATAACAAAAAAGCTGAATGTATACATAAACGCCCCCATCAAACCCGCACCATGGGAGGCTTTAAATTTTCTGACAAAGGTTAGATAACTTAGTCCAACACACCACATTCGAACAAATATCAGTAAATGAAAAGAAAACTCTCGTAAACTTTCCGGGAAAAGCACGCCTAAATAAACAAAGGGATCCCCTATAGCGTAATAGCCGTATGCCGTGATCGTATCCGCACCGGCACCAATCGACCAGTCCCACTGTGGAAACCCATTCCCTCTCAGTACCCCCTGAATGATGTTTACATATTCGTCAAACAACTGAAAGTGTTGCGTAAACCCGTCACTTTGCCATATGAAAGACCCTCCAGATAAAAAATAAACACTATAAACCACCAGACAAGTTAGACAAAAGACTAGTGAATAAGTCATAAATGTTTGCTTTGTAATGGGTTTATTTAGAAACTCTTTGTCAATAAACATCTCAGTCACTCTTTTCGTTTGAAAATATAAAGCTTACTAAATATATAATTTAAACTGACGATAATGAACTGCGTCAGGATTTTAGACAGATTCGTTCCCATGCCCATAAAATCAACAAGTATCCACATGCTTAGCATATCAAATACACCAGAAATCAGTCTTAACCCTACAAATAAATAGAATGCCTTAAAGGCTGCTTTAACTGTAGTTGATCTATATTTGAAAACATATTTTTTATTTGTAAAAAATGCAAACAGGATCGCAGCGATAATTGAAATAGCATTGGCTATGAGATATGAAATACCTAATACGGTATCAAATAAAAAGAAGGCCCCTATATTCACTGCAGTTGTCAGCAGGCCAAATAGAATGTAATCAATTATTTCCTGATAATTTAAGTACACCGTTTTTATTCTACTCATTGAAAAGTACCCTTTAACTTTCTTTTTCATGATTTGACATCTCTCTAACAAAATAAGGCGGTCTTCCCTTAGTTTCTACAAACACCCGGCCCAGATATTCACCGATGAAGCCTAAAGAAATCAGCTGGATTCCTCCCAGAAATAAAATTGAGGCGATCAAAGTCGGATACCCACTGACATCCGTTCCGAATAAAAGCGTCACGCCTATTTCATATGCCAGAAAAAGAAAGGCAAATAAAGAGATAATGAATCCAATATAAGACCATATTCTTAAAGGTGCCGTACTGTACGACGTAATGCCATTCAGCGCCAGCTTGAATAATTGTGCCCAGCTCCATTTAGTTTCTCCTGCAGCGCGACTATCCGCATAATAGGTCAGTTCCTTTTTTTTTGAACCCAATCCATCCATACATCCCTTTGGTGTAGCGTTCTGTTTCTCTCAGTTCCTGTAATGCTTTCACACACTTTCTATCAAGCAAGCGGAAATCTCCAGCAAGAGGATATACCTCTTCACTTGATATTTTCTGCAGCACATTGAAATAAGCGTTTGACGTCCATTTCTTTAAACGGCTTTCGCCATCTCGTTTGGCTCGAACCGCATAAATGTCTTCGTATCCTTTTTCCCACCACTCTATCATTTCACCAATGAGTTCAGGTGGCTGCTGCAAATCCGCATCAAGTATCACAACAGCCTCTCCTTTTGCATAATCAAATCCAGCAAGCATAGCAATTTCCTTACCAAAATTTCTCGATAAATCTATGTATCTGATATAAGGAGTACGTTCACTATACTTTTGTAATAGTTGAATAGTCTCGTCATCACTGCCATCATTCACAAACAAAAATTCAAAATCATAGAGGACATTTGACACTCGAACGTCTTCTAAACGACTGATCAGCTGACCAAGTACATCCTGTTCATTATAAGCAGGTATTAAAATAGTGATTAGTTTGCTAGCTTGCGATTGATTATTTGTAGCCATTACACATTCTTCTTTCTTTGGCCAATTATTTAAAAACTAAACTTAATGTTGTCATTATACCTAACTGCGTTTTTTAACGGTATTTAGTTATTTACTGCCGCTTTTTATCAAAGTCTCTCCATAAATCAAAAAAAGTATCTTCCCCGTAATCTAATTAGCACATTTTTAGGCATAACCATAGTATAGGTTTATTCCTTAAATATAGCTATTGAAACGAAAGAAAATACTTTTCAAAATTATCTGGACTTTTTTTGTGGACACTTTTTTTGAATAGTTCAGTTATCCGCATTGAATCTCTCCATGTCCCACACTCACCGGCTCTATAATTCACTTAGGGGGCTTATAATGCTACACGCAATATTCAATCAGGAAGTGTGTATAAAACTTCTGACTGGTATAGTTCGGGAAATAACTTGTGATACGGCTCGTCGTTTTAGCATTATCATAGGCTATCAAAAGGTGTCAAATAGCTTAAAATCAAGGTTTATGAATTTAAGATTGTCATGAAACATCATAGAATTTTATATAAACGTCCTCAAATTGTCCCCGCGACTAATTGGAAAAATAAGTATAAATGGCATTCATACATAACACCACTATGGGTATACCAGTTTTAATTAAAGCACGTTCTCATTTTGATGAATTACTTTATTTGCCAAAATGCGAATGTGCTATTTTTTTACTTGGATCATTTCTATCACATTGAACACCCTACCTTATCCTTACCATATTTTTCGTGTTTTGTATCTCTATCTTGTACTAAAAAACCTATTAAACCAATGTTTCAAATTTTCAACTTCGTTCTTTTATCTTATATACTGATAAAATGATTTCTATTTTTTATTTCCGGAAACGGAAAATCACGTAGGACTTCGCATATACGAATACATATATAATAAATAAAAAATGTGTGTCTTGCATTCAAAAAATATATTAGTAAGCGTTTGTTTATAGAATGGTTTTACGCAAGTTTAATCTATTAAAACCAAAGTATCTCAAAAATATTTACTACAACTAAATGGTAAATATTTTGGAATATTTGCCTTGGCTAAAACTGCTCAAGAGTCCAGTAATATGTTAATTTGACAATTATTTGAAAACATTACCGCAGTTGAGATGAAATTGTTTGTTTAATATAGGACCAAGGTAGCGTTTAGAGTAGTGTGATCCTTACAAAGTTGAAACTACCTTCTTTTTTACTATATCGAAAAATATAAATTAAATAAAAATAATACATAACGCTTATATTTGTAGTATTTTTGTTTGCTGTATGATTGATTTTACTGAACAAATACGCTACAATTATTAAGACTATGTAGCATGAAAGTTGGTAATTTAAATGAGTCAAAAAGATAAATTATTGAAACTTGCAGATGAAAATAATGGTATTTTACTGTCAAAACAAGTAACAGAACAAGGCTTTTCAAGGTCAACCATAAAAAGCCTTGTTTGTGATGGGCTACTTGAGCCTATTCAACGTGGCATATATGTAACGAAAAATGGATACGCTGATGACTTTTTCTTGCTTGGGCAAAAATTCAAAAACGGTATTTTTTCTCACGAAACAGCTTTGTATCTATTAGGATTTTCCGATAGGACTCCAATCCAGATTACAATGACATTTGAACACGGGAACTCAACAACAAGAATTAAAAATGAAGGTGTAAGACCAGTAATGATATCTAATGATTTTTTACTAGGGAGAACTACCATAGTTAGAAATGGTCTAACGATCAGGGTTTATAGTATAGAGAGAACATTAGTAGATTTATTGAAACCGCGATATGAGGCAGATTATGAGCAGCTTATTCCAGCATTAAAACAGTATGCAGCTTATGATAAAAAAGATGTCAATAAACTATTTCGCTATGCTAGACAGTTTGGTGTAGAGAAACAAATAAGAAATTATATGGGAGTATTGCTATGATTTTCAAAAATGCGATGAGCTTTAAAGGTAAGATTAAACAAGTTGCTAAGGATAAAGGTATTACAACTCAGCAGATTCAGCAAAGTTATCTGATTGAAGTTTTTTTACGAAACTGGCTAAATCAGACTACAGAGATAACTTCATTGTTAAAGGTGGCTATTTGATTGGAGGTATCGTAGGCCTTGATTTGAGAGCTACGATGGACTTAGATATAACCATCAAAGGATTTGGGCTTACACCTGAAAATCTTGCATCAATTGCAAAAGTAATCGTGAGCGTTTCAACAGAGGAATCCTTCACACTGACTTTTGAAGGTGTAGAAGAAATCAGAGAAACAGATGATTATCCTGGGTATAGACTAAAGTTGATAGCTGACTTTGAAAAAATCCATGAAGTCGTGATTATTGATGTAACTACTGGTGATGTGATCACACCAAAAGAGGTTAATTTTAATTTCCGCAAAATATTCAGTGATGAAAGAATTGATCTGTTATCCTATCCAGTTGAAACGATCCTTGCTGAAAAGTTAGAAACAATACTATCTCGAGGGATTGCTACAACCAGACCTCGTGATTCCTATGACGTTTACATCTTATCAAGACTAAAAGCTGAACGAATTGACATGCCTACACTAAAGCAGGCACTAGAAAATACTAAAGCTAAACGCCAATCAGTATTTGAATTTTCGGATTATGGCCTAATTCTTGACGAAATCAAGACTTCTGATTTTCAAAAACAGCTTTGGTCTAAATATCAAAAGCAGCATAGCTATGCAAAAGATACCAGTTTTGATGAAGCGATTGAAACTACAAGGACATTATTAGACGAAGTTCTTTCAGTTAAATAAAATCAAATAGCAAAATATTAAAGGTGCTAAATTAAAAAGATCACGACTTAATATAAAAGCTGTACGTCGTAAATAAAATAACTGAATACTTTTGAAAGGAGCATATTTTAATTGATTGAACAAACTAAAGAGTCACAGGAAAAATTTCTAGAACTTACAAAGGTTAATACAGAAACAGCAGCAAAAGATTTTGCTGAACTGTTAGAAAAAAATAAAACATATTTTCTTAATGGGCAATGGGGGTCAGGAAAAACTGAATTTTTAAGTGACACAAGACAGTATTCAAAAAAATGGTTTACTTTTTTAGATTTATGGAGAGTCCAAGATGAACGAACAGTTGTCACAATTGCCTCTGCTAAATTAATGCCAAAAATATACTGGGGATTAAAAATAGTTACAGTATTATCAGTTATTATTTCAATCTTGATGACTGGTGTTGTGGATTTAGGTATATCTCAAATTACTGATACACTGGGAGCACAAATCACTGGTGGGATTGCTCTTTTTGTTGCAGTATGCAGTTTCTTCAAAGTGAAATCTGATGCATTTTATATTCAGATACTCAAAATTTTTCCATTTAAGAAAAGATTATTAATTATAGACGATTTTGATAGAATCGATTTAAAAACACAGGAGCAAATATATGTGCTGTTTAACCTTCTTGAGAATAAGATTCCTATTGTTTTCGTAGGTGATTACAATCAACTAGCAAGAAATAATAGTAAGTTTCTTCAAAAAATTATTAATCAGAAAATTGAACTGCCTTATAACTTACATCCAAACAATATTTGGAAGGAATACTTCAGTGAGTTAAAAATTAAATTAAAGACCCCTATTCCTGATAAATTCCAGAAAATGATAATAGGAGAACAGCGGAACTTACGTGAACGTGAGCAGTTTAACGATTATGTAAATCATGAATTTTTTATTCGCAGAAAACTTGACCGTGTGCAACCCACTCAACAACTATTAGTTATCTATGTTTATCTGTTCTATCCAAATTATTACAACATCTTAGTAAATGACTCTTCATTTGAATTTGCCAAGCAACTAGAGGGTGAAGATAAGAAAGTTATTGATTGGTCTCCAGAAAAACTTCTCCATACTCTTTTATACGATATGCAGAGAAAAGATTCTAAGGGTTATCCATATCCGTTTACAAAAAATAAAGAGGAATATTTCTTGTATGAACAACCTTCAAATTCAACAATAGAGGAACTAGAAGGCTTAATTGAAAAAGATAGTACTTTAAAGACCTCTCTATTGTCTAACATAGATACAGATTTCTACCAGTATCTACAATCACACTATCAAGATTTTTCTCAAGAGAAAAAAGATCGAATACTAAGTACTACTTTAGAACTAGTAAAACAATATAAAGAAAGCAGTACAATTAGGTATATTCTTACTGAAAAAAATGAAGAAATAATGCCCCGCAAACAATATATAGATAATAACACGTGGGGAATTCCCGAAAAAAGAGCAAATAAAACTGATGAGGAGATTCATAAAGAAATATACCAATCTTGGCATACACTGCTAGAAAAACATGAATTTGATTTTTCACCACTAGTGTTGCATTAAAAATTTAACTGTTTCATGATATAAAAAAGTCCTTTATAATGGGGTTGGATGACTTATCCAAGACCAAAACAAAGGACTTACAACATGGATAAGTATAAAACAAAAATGACCATAAATAAATGGTTTTCCTACATTTCTTTAGAAACATTAAGTGAATCGTCTCGACAGACTATCAGTCAGTTTAATCGCTATTCAAAAAAGTTAACATTTAAGAAAGTTCTGAAACTCTTTCTCTATGCGATTAATGATGAAACCGATAGCCTACGGCATTTGGATCAACAGTTGGTCAACCCAAACTTAAAAAAAGTGATTGATATTGAGTCCATTAGCTATTCTCAATTATCCCGTGCCCTGCGAAAGATGGAACCCTCTGTATTGATGGATATTTTTACGCAATTACTGTCGTTGGTTCATGAAAAAACAGCGGTGCAATCAAAAGAACGCGTGTTTTTAATTGATTCGTCCACTTTTTCACTGAATAAAACACGGTATCCCTGGGGCACGTTTCGCCCGACTAAGTCGGGAATCAAACTGCACTTAAAGGTCTGTCATATGAAAGAAGGATGGGTGCACCCTGAACAATTCGAACTGTCCCATGCATCTG